>CATNEU010000204.1 GCA_950097605.1 uncultured Oscillospiraceae bacterium
TCTTTTCTGGAATGCCCACAGGTCACGGCCTTTACGCCGGTTTGCTTAATCAGCTCGATGGCGCGTCGGTTTTGCGAATTGACGATTGCCGTCGCGTCGGGATGCAGCTTCTGCAGCCGGCCGGCGTCAAACTCGTCCCGAAAGACCACAATGGTCTTTTCAAAATTAATTTCTGACGCCGTGTTGGTTTCCACCACGAGAAAGTCCGGCTGCGGTTCGATGGCGCCGCTCAATTTATCATCGCTTACATACACCACGCTGCCCAGCCGCGCAAGCAGCTCGGTGAACAGCCTGGTTTTCCGTTCGGATTTTTTTCCGTAAAAAACAATCCCAATCAACTTCAACACCACTCTATTTCAAATTTTCAAATCTGCAATGGCACAAAGGCCATGCGGATAGTATTTGCAAATAAAGAAAATTTATGAAGAAAATATCGTGTTTGATGGAAATGTAAAAATAGCCGCCGCACATCGTGCGGCGGCTATTTTATTGCCTGTATAGCTATTTCAGGTCTCATTGGGTGGCAAATGGTTTTATTGGTGGATCCCGCAAACCCTTGTCCGGCCCGCCGACACATTTGGTTTACCAAAACCGCAAAAGACAGGGCGGAGTCCTTGGGCGAGGGCTGGCACGGTGCGGACGCGGAATAATAGACCAACCGAAACCCTGACAGAATGGGGCTATGCAGGCGTGAAACGAGAGGCCCGTATCATTTATTCAATGGGCACATAGCAATCTAAAATTACATAGCCGTTTTCGTCCTCTGTCGTAGAACGTGTATGATGATAAAGATCTATGCACCATTTCATATTGGCAAAGCTGTGGCCACTCTCTTCTATTGCTTTTGCTGTTGACTCAAAAGGGGCGGTACGAGTATCATTTAATGATTTGCACTTAACCCAACACAACGCAACCTCTGTTTCTTCCAATTTACGAAAATAGTATCCCGGTGGAACAGTCACACCTTCATTCATCAACATACCAACAACATAAGTAAAGTCGCCATCTCCTAAATACCAGTCTGTAAAAAAACCAATAGGCGAGCGATCAAAAATATACTCTGTTTGGAGCGCAAGCGGCGCAAAGATATTCGCTTCATAACATGTGTTCCAAAAGTAGGGAATTGGATTATCCCCTTCGTTTAATGCTTGATCGCTATAACGCAGTTCCTTGCCAACAACACAAATTTTTGGCAGCTTGATAATTTCAAACTTCACAAGGTCATCCAAAGATATTCCCCTCCGATCTATTGTGTAAATAATAACCGCTTTCATGTCTGTTTTGCCGAAAACGTCTTTTCGGCCGAAGCTTTCGGTTTATACCGTAACATAACACAACAGGTTTAAGTTGCCTTTTGCCCTTTCATCTACAGACGACATTTAAAGTCTTCATAGCCAAAAGTTTTTACAACGTCGATGGAGCCGTTTAAGCGGCGTATGGCAATGGACGGCAGACGCATCCCGTTGAAGGTATTGTTTTTCACCATCGTATAGTGCGCCATGTCGCAGAAGAGCAGGCGGTCGCCGGGCCGCAGCGGCTGGTCGAAGGAGTAGTCGCCAATGACGTCGCCGGCCAGACAGGTCGGCCCGCCGAGGCGATACGTATGCGCCCGTTCGCCGGGCATTCCCGCGCCGACGATCTCGGGACGGTAGGGCATTTCGAGCACGTCCGGCATATGGCAGGCCGCCGAGGTGTCCAGAATGGCAATTTGCATGCCGTTTTCCACGATGTCCAGCACCTTTGCAACCAAAAAGCCGGTGTGCAGCGCCACCGCTTCGCCCGGCTCCAGATACACCTGCAGGCCGTATTTCTCCTGCATTCTGTCGATCGAGCGCACCAGGCAATCCAGGTCATAATCCGGCCGGGTGATGTGGTGCCCGCCGCCGAAGTTGATCCACTCCATCGAGTGCAAAAATGTACCAAATTTTTGATCGACAACGTCCAGCGTGCGCGCAAGAGTATCCGCGTTCTGCTCGCACAAGGTGTGAAAGTGCAGGCCCGAGATGCCGTCCAGCAGCTCGGGTTTGAAATGTGCGAGCGTCGTGCCCAGGCGCGAGCCGGTGAAGCACGGGTTGTAGAGGTCGGTTTCGATCTCCGAATATTCGGGATTGATGCGGATGCCGCAGAAACTCTCTTTCCCCGGGAAGCTCTGCACACGGCTTTTATAACGGGACCATTGGTCAAAGGTGTTAAACACAATGTGGTCGCAGCAGGCAAGAATTTCATCGAGCTCGGCCTCCTCATAGGCCGGGGAGTATACGTGCACCTCTTTGCCCATTTCCTCCCGGCCGAGCTTTGCTTCGTATAGGCCGCTTGCGGTGGTCCCGGCCAGGTATTTTCCAATGGTGCCGAACAGGGAATACATCGAAAACCCCTTGAGGGCAAGCAGGATTTTGCAGCCGGTGCGTTGCTGGACGGATTGCAGAATTTCCAAATTGCGGATTACAAGTCCCTCGTCGACCACATAACAGGGGGTGGGAACGGTGCGAAGCGAGTCAAACAGGTCCATAAACGTCTCCTTTCGGATGTTCAAAACAAGAGCCGCTGCCAAAACCGCGCGCATGCGGCGAACGGTTTTGGCAGGGCCCTTTTTTGTTTGCATGCAGCATGCAAATGCGGATAAACGGCGTGTTAGTCGATCAGCTCGGGCGAGAAGCTCTCCTGCCAAGGCAGGCCAAACCGGTTCAGCGCTTCCATAAACGGGTCGGGATCAAATTCCTCGATGTTGTAAACGCCGGGCTTTTTCCACTTGCCGGTCATCATCATGGCTGCGCCGATCATGGCGGGCACGCCGGTGGTGTAGGAAATGGCCTGCGAGCCGACCTCGCGGTAGCATTCCTGATGGTCGCAGACGTTATAGACGTAATAGGTGCGGGGCTTGCCGTCCTTTAAGCCTTGGAAAATGCAGCCGATGTTGGTTTTCCCCTTGGTGCGCGGTCCCAGCGAGGCCGGATCGGGCAAAACGGCTTTCAAAAACTGCAACGGCACGATTTTCTGCCCCTCAAAGTCAATCGGCTCAATCGAGGTCATGCCCACGTTTTCAAGCACCTTTAAATGGGTCAGATAGTTCTGCGAGAAGGTCATCCAGAAGCGGATCTGGCGGATGCCTTTTATGTTCAGCGCGAGCGACTCCATCTCTTCATGGTGCAGCAGATAGATCTCCTTGGGTCCGATTTCAGGCAGATTGTATTCCCGTTTGATCGAAAGCGGCGGGGTTTCGATGAACTTGCCATCTTTAAAATAGCTGCCGTTGGCTGTGACCTCGCGGATGTTGATTTCGGGGTTAAAATTGGTTGCAAACGGATAGCCGTGGTCGCCGGCGTTGGCGTCCACAATGTCGATTGAGTGGATTTCGTCGAAGTAGTGTTTTGCGGCATAGGCGCTGAACACGCCGGTAACGCCGGGGTCGAAGCCGCTGCCGAGCAGCGCGGTGATACCGGCTTTCTCGAAGCGCTCGCGGTAGGCCCACTGCCATTTGTATTCAAATTTGGCGGTATCGAGCGGCTCGTAGTTCGCGGTGTCCACATAGTCTACGCGGGTTTCCAAGCAAGCGTCCAT
>CATNEU010000205.1 GCA_950097605.1 uncultured Oscillospiraceae bacterium
GGGCTTAGTGCTGTCCGAATGGCGGCACAGGGAAAAGCCGGCGCCTGCCAAAGGCCAGGAATAGAATTTTGCCCCGATTTGCAGAGGTCCAAGGGAACACACTGGATATGGCACAAAAAAACACGGATATCGGAAAACCGTCCACACAAGCTGTGGACGGTTTTTCTGATTGCTCTGCCGGCCTGCGAATGGTTTGCCGCTGCCGATATGGTCCATACTATACGCAAAGGAGCTGTTGCCCATGCGTAAAAAAGAAATGCTTGTGGATATTTTCTGGGAAGTGACCGGCAGCTTCCTGGTGGCGGCGGCGCTGTACAATTTTGCGCTGTCCGCCACGTTTCCCATGACGGGTTTTTCGGGTATCTCGTTGATCTTCTACCGGCTGTTTGGCCTGCCCATCGGCCTGACGACCATCCTGCTGAACATTCCGGTCGCCATTCTCTGCTACCGCTTGATTGGTCGTGCTTTTCTTCTGAAGTCCCTGCGGTGCATGGTGCTGTCCTCCCTGATGATTGATTGGGTTGCGCCGCTGCTTCCCACCTATCAGGGAAGCCGCATGCTGGCGGCAATCGTGACCGGCGTGCTGGGCGGGATTGGCTATGCCGTGATCTATATGCGGGGTTCCTCCACCGGCGGGTCCGATTTTCTGATTATGGCCGCCAAAGCCGTCCGGCCACATATCCGCTTGGGTACCATTGCGTTTTTATCGGATATCGGCATCATTCTGGCGGGCGGAATTATTTTCCAAGATATTGACGGCATCATTTACGGCATGATGATCAATTTTTTGTTTGCGGTTGTGGTGGATAAGACAATGTGCGGCTTGAACTCCGGCAAAATCGGCCTGATCGTTACTGAATACGGAGAGGAAATGTGCCGGATCATTGATGCGTGTTCCGGACGGGGTTCCACGATCCTGTATGGCCGCGGCGGCTACAAGAAAAACCGCAAGCAGGTTGTTATGGTGGCTTGCAGTGCGAAGGAGATGTATTTAATTGAGCAGGCTGTAAAAAACAGGGACGACGCGGTATTTATGGTGGTGATGGATTCCAACGAGGTGCATGGCGAGGGATTTCGCGTGATACGCTGACCATCGGCGCAAAAATCAGGACAACGCAAAAAAATCTGCTTTTTTCACACCAATGTGCGTGATTTCGTCACAGAATATTTCCACCTATGGTGTATACTATACCCATAGCTGGTTTGTGCTGCGGCCAATCAGCGCGGCAACAAACATAAACTGAATAACAGGAGGATATGAGATGTTCGGCGTTTCCCGCAAAGAATACAAATCGCTGCCCATGCGCCTTGCCAAAACGGCGCTGGCGGAAGATCCCACAATTGTCCTGCTCGACGTGCGTACGAAAGAGGAGTTTGACGAGGCGCACATTCCCGGTAGCCGCAATCTGCCGCTCGACCAATTGCACCGGGCAGGGCAGTTGGCCTGCGCGCAGGATGCGAAGCTGTTTGTGTACTGCCACAGCGGCGTGCGGAGCGGTGCGGCCTGTGCCGCTCTTGCTGCCGCCGGATATACCGACGTTACCGATATCGGCGGTATTTTGGCCTGGGATGGGCCCATAGAAAAGGAGGACCTGCAATGAAAGTTGTCATCATCGGAGGCGTGGCTGGCGGTGCATCCGCCGCGGCCAGGCTGCGCCGGCTCGACGAAGAGGCGCAAATTGTAATGATAGAACGTGGAGGGTATATTTCCTATGCGAATTGCGGCCTTCCCTATTATATTGGCGGCGAGATCACCGAAAAAGAAAACCTGACGCTGCAAACGCCGCAGAGCTTCCGCAGGCGGTTTGGTGTGGAAGTGCGGATTCACAGCGAGGTGACCTCTCTCGACACCCATGCAAAGCTCATTACGGTCCGCAATACGCTCGACGGTTCCTCCTATCACGAGAGCTACGACACGTTGCTGCTTTCTCCGGGCGCCAAACCTGTGATACCCCCAATTCCAGGCGTGGACAACCCACGTGTTTTCACGCTGCGCACCATACCGGACACCTTGCGCATCCGCTCGTATATAGACGAGCATGCGCCCAAGAAAGCAGTTGTGATCGGCGGCGGATATATCGGTGTGGAGATGGCGGAAAACCTGACCAAAGCGGGCCTTGAGGTGACGGTTGTGGAAGCGTCCGACCACATCATCGGCCCGCTGGATTACGATATGGCCTGCGAGGCGCAGCGGTATCTTCGCAGCCAGGGGGTTCGGCTGCTCACGGGGCAGACCGTTACGGCTTTCGACGACAGCGAAACAGGGCTTTCCATCAGCCTTTCAAACGGCCAGCGCCTGTTTGCGGATATGGCGCTGCTTTCGGTTGGCGTGCGTCCTGAAACCGAATTGGCCCAGAACGCCGGTATCCGCTGCAACGCAAAGGGGAGCATTGTCGTTGACAAGCGGATGCGGACCTCGGCCAGGGACGTCTATGCCGTAGGGGATGCGGTGGAGGTCACCCATGTGGTGACGGGCCAGAAGGCGTTTCTGCCGCTTGCGGGGCCTGCCAACAAGCAGGGGCGTATTGCTGCGGACAACATCTGCGGGCTTACCAGCCGCTATACCGGTTCGCAGGGGTCTTCGATTCTCAAGCTGTTTGACCTGACCGTTGCGTCGACCGGCATCAACGAGCGGGCCGCAATCGACGCGGGTATCGACTATGATAAGGTCTTTACGTTCTCGCCCTCCCACGCGACCTATTATCCCGGCGCGGCCAACCTCACGATTAAAACCCTCTTTGAAAGCAGCACCGGCAAAATTCTCGGCGCACAGGTGGTTGGTTTCGACGGCGTGGACAAACGCTGTGATGTGCTGGCCACTGCAATACGCGCGGGTATGACCGCCTACGACCTGACCGAGCTGGAGCTGTGCTATGCGCCGCCGTATTCGTCCGCGAAGGACCCGGTCAACATGACGGGGTATATGATCGAAAACCTGCTGACCGGCAAGGTGCGGCAATTCCATTGGCATGATATTCCCTCGCTGCCGCGCGACGGCAGCGTGACGCTGCTGGACGTGCGTACGCCCGAGGAGTATGCGCGCGGGCATATCGACGGGTTTTGCAACATCCCGCTCGACGAACTGCGCCGGCGCATTGATGAGCTCGACCCGACCAAGACGGTGTATGTCCATTGCCAGAGTGGCCTGCGCAGCTACATTGCCTGCCGCATGCTGATGCAGAAGGGCTATTTTTGCTATAACTTCGCCGGGAGCTACCGCCTATACGAGTCGGTTTTGGAAAACGGCGCGTATGACGCGACGCCTGCGCATCCCTGCGGCGTGCAGGTGTGAATCCCGGCTGCTGCAAATAAAAGGCCGTCCAAATCATGGTTTGGACGGCCTTTTGCGCTGCTGCGCGGCGGCTTGCTTGGGGGACGGCAGCTTGTCCCGGCATAAAAGTTCATAAACCGTTCAAGTTTATGTGCCTAAAGTGTTTATTTTGTGTTTCCAATTAAAAAGTAAAATGGTTTAATTAGAATGCCATACAGACAGAAAAGGAGTACGCAGCATGCTTCAAATCAAAAATATCTGCAAGAGGTACACCACGGGCGG
>CATNEU010000206.1 GCA_950097605.1 uncultured Oscillospiraceae bacterium
GCAAAATCACCGTGGTGCAGATGCGCGGGCAGTCGCTCCCTTCGGGGTAACGCGAACCCGGCACGTATGGCGTATCCGATAGCCAGAACACATCCAGCCCAATCAGCTCAAAGCGCTTCTTCTTATACGCAACCACGCCATATTCATTGTCAAAATCCGCGCTGCGTCCGCAGCCTGCAAACCAGTATTCCGGAAGCTGCTGTTTCAGCTCGTCCAGCACATGCGGCAAAACCTCCTGAAACCCGATTACGTCCGGCGCTTCCGCTTTAATTTTGCGGATCACATGCTCTTTTCTGTATTTCCAGGCGTTGATACCGTCGTGCGCCCAAGCGCCGTCGCAGCGGATATTAAATGTGACCATCTTTACGGCCCTTTCCATTGCTTCTCATCTCCTCACGAATCCGAGCGGCGTTTCAACTGTCGCGCCTCCGCTCGCTTTTAGCATTGTATCACATTGCAGCCCGGAAATCCAGCCGCGGTTCTCTGCCCGGCTTATGCTTTCCGGGCTTTGCGCAAAGAAGCACGGATGCCAATTGCAAAGAGCAGCCCCCCTATTGCAAGGTACAACCCCCGTGCGATCCAAAATCCGGCGCCGACCGCAAAAACGGGTTCCCCATCCGCGACGACGGGCAAGGCCATCGGATACGTGCTGAAATAACCGGCGCCGAAAAAATCGAAAGCGCCCGATAGGCCGGATAACCCAACCGCCAATGCAATCAGCATCAGTGCATACAGAAGTCCCGAATGCATACGCCCCGCCAAAAGGCCGATTCCCAAGGCAAAGACAAAACAGGGCGGCAGAATCAAAAGCGCCGGATACAAAAGCGCGGCGAAATTCCAGTAATCAAAAAAGGAAACATAAAAGCAGAAGCCCAATCCCATTAGCAAGGTGCTAATCAGTATAAAACAAACGGCTACGGCCCCGCTTCTAATCAGCGCAAAGTGAATCGGAGACAGCGGGACCGCGCTGGTCAGCACCTGGACCTGCTTTTCCTTTTTTGAATAGAAAAACGTAAGCAGGAAGAAAACCGTTAGAATGGAAATGGGCAATACTTTTCCCAAATAGGCGCCAAAGCTCCAGGGGGAAAACGGCGCGGTATAGGCAACCCCGGCAACAATGTCGGTGGTGAGAATATACCATGCGTACAATCCGTTTATAAACAGAAGCCCAATAAAATATTTGTTCCAGATCAGCCGTCTGCACTCGTATTTCCATATTTTATGCAAGGTGCAACGCCTCCTTTGTTAAGCCGCAGGCGTCCAAAAAGTCCTCGAAGGTGAACGGTTTTTCAAGGCTGTACTGTGACCTGTTTTCATACATGGATTTCAATATTGCATCCATCTTTGCCTCTCCGCCCACCAACTGTTCCGCTTTGAGAATCATCAGCGGCATTCTCATATAGTTGTTGGTACTCCAGTCCCGGTTTTTGATCTGCGCACGGTATTTCTCCGGGAGTTTATCGAGATACTCCGGATGTCGATTATAGAATTCTCTGTCCTGTGCGTCCACAGCGGCTTGCCATTGATCCACATAATACTGCTTGGCATACAGCGCGCCGTATTTCTCTTTGACCAGGCGATATGTGGAGTAGACCGTGAGTCCTTCTTCCGACCAGAGACCGTCATTCCCGCACACAAGGCCATAGGCGCCCCACCATTGGTGCACCATTTCGTGGATGAAAACTTCGGTCGCGTCCGCACCCTTCATCGGGTCGCTTAGAGTCGCCGGCGACAGGACGGTTTCAAACCATTCGCAAAACCCCATACCCGCGCCGCCGCCAAAAAGCACCCAGCTTCTTTGCATCAGCAAAAGACGGTTTTGCTCGGTATAGCTTGTCGCGCCATAGTGGCTGGTACAATACTGAAACACATCCTTAATCGCCTGCGTCGCGCCGTATTCTTTGACCGCTTTTGCATAGGGATGCGCATATGCAAAGTCCACTCCGATTCCCGCAGCCGAAAATGAGTCGACGTCGTATTTCCCAGCGACAAACCATGTCGCTCCATCGGCGCTTGATGTTTTCCAGGTTTTTGTGCCGTTGTGGTTATCCGTAAAATTCGTCATAACCTTATGGTCCAAAAAAGGATTTAGATCGTCTGGAATGGTGATTTCAATACTCGTACCGCCAATGATCACGTAGTTCACTCTTGGGCGCAGCGCCTCTGAATCCAGTGAAATAATCTCTCTGTCGACACTGTTTGAAGATTGTCTTGGATACAAATAACGTGGAGTGGTGGGAAACCCTTCATACTCGACCGTGAGATCTTCCCTGCCGCCGTCCGGCAAAGTGTAAAACGTAGAACGGCTGCCTTCTATATCATCCTGCAGGGTCTCAAATTGGATTTCTGCATCTCCATACGTCATACGCTTTATTTTGTAACCGGGATTGAGCATAATCCTGTCCTTTTTGCCGGAAGCCAGCACCGACTTATATGTGGCGACACCATGCACGCGGCCTGTTAATGGGTTTGTATCAATGGCGAAATGGGCGGAAGTGGCGTCGGCATGCATCGGATACTCCTGAGAGCGCGAGCCGTCAGCGATTGCATACGGCCCATGGTCCACAAAGGGCTGGTTTATCCAAAGCAGGGCGCCCGCCAACGCCATCATACCCGCCGCCACAGGGATATACACCTTTTTCAGCCCTCTGCCAAAGGAGGCCGCCAGGTTTTTTTGATACCTGCGGATGCAGAGAAGGGATAACAGCCATGCGCCAAGTGCAATCGCCAGCCAGATCATACGTGTATAAAAGCCAATCCGAAGCGGCCATAGAGTGGGAAAGCCGTCCGAATACGTCTTGATTAAGGGATTGATCCAGCGCAAAAAGTAATCAGAGCTTGCAAACGTGCTGAAACTGCCGTATACAAGCCCGGCATAAACAAGCCCGGCAATTTCAATCCTCCGTGCAATTTGATAGAGAGCGGCGCCAAACAGAATCGAGAGGATCCAGGTCGGCAGCAGCAAGATCAAATAGTTCAGCAGATAAAAATTGAGAGAAAACAGATAGTCCATTTGAAAGCTGGTATAGGGGATATACAGGGCCGCACAGACTACGGCAGTCAGTGCCGACAAAGTGATGACTGCCGCCGTTCTGGCCGCTGCCATGCAAACCGGCGAGGCAACCGCGTCCACCAGCACATCCACTTTAGCGCGGTACAACCGGTCGGATTCCAGCAGGGCCAGGATCGCCCACAGCACAGCGCCAATGACCGTGCCTGCCAAAACAGGGTTGGCAATGTATTGGCAGGACATCACCTCCACATTGCTTTGCCTGAAAATTGCGTATCCAAGCAGCGGGCTGCATAGGCTGAGGGCTGCAACAACCCAGGTGGACTTTGAAAGGGCCAGCCTGCGCAGTTCCACTCGGTAGAAGGAAAGGAGCTTCATCACACCTCCGCCCCCTTCCTGATCCGGTAGAGATAGGCGTCCTCCAGCATGGGTTCCGCTTTTTCTGCAAACGACGGCAGATTTTCCGCTACGACCCGGCATTGGATGCCGTTCGCAACGTTGATCTTGGACACCACTTGGCACCCCTCCG
>CATNEU010000207.1 GCA_950097605.1 uncultured Oscillospiraceae bacterium
CAAACTAAAAATTAGATGAATCCTAATTAAAAAACAAGAAAAAAGGAAGTGCCCACAGCACGCCTGCGCGACAAGCAAAAAGATAGATGAATCTATAGGTTAAGAAGAACAAAGCAAAAAATCAATCCCCCGTCGCGGAGCGACAAAAAATAAATTCCCTCACCATGTATAATCCGCAACGCCCCGTCCGATACTCCAAGCAGAAGAAAGTGTGCCGGCCGCATACAAACCACTGGAAACAACGCTGGAAAGGACGGGCGTATTACATATGAAAAGAATAGAACTTGCCATTCTTGCAGGGCTGATCTGCTCTGTTATCCTCGGGAGCTTTGCGCCGTTTACGGCGGCTTGCAGCGACATCCGTTCCAATGTGCTGCGGCTGCACATCATGGCCAACTCGAATTCCAAAGAGGACCAGGAACTCAAACTGCGGGTACGCGACCGCATTCTCGAAGAGACCGGCGGCCTGTTCACACAGGTGTCCGACGAGGAGGACGCCAGGCGGGCAGCCGAGGAAAATATGGAGCAGTTGGTGGGCGCCGCGCAAAATGAGGTCTGGCGCAGCGGGTATGACTATCCCGTCAGCGGTACGATTAAAAACATGTATTTCACGACCCGGGTGTATGGCGACGTGACAATGCCGGCGGGGTATTATGACGCCGTGAGCCTGACCATTGGGGAGGCGCAGGGGCGCAATTGGTGGTGCGTGGTGTTCCCGCCGATGTGCGTCGGCGCGGCGGAGGGCGAGGCGCAAGAGAGTTCTTCGCAGAGTACGGAAGGTGCGGAGAGCGGCGAAAACATCGAAGACGCGGAGAAAGAGCCTGCGGAATCGGTGGAAGCCGACCCTGCCAAGCTCGACGACGTGCTGGATGAAGAGGAGGTTGCCATCACCACCGATTCCGAGCAGTATGCGTTCAAATTCGCGCTGCTGGAAATTATCCAGGGGATCGGCGGCTTTTTCAAGAGCATTTTCGACACGGTTGTTTCCTGGTTTTCGTAATAGACAGAAATTTATGCCGATTCGATTGACAACCACATGCTTTTCTGATAAAATCAAGTATTTAATAAAGCATTTTTTAAATCGGTTCAAAAGGTGCTTTGGCCGCGCCGCTTTCGTGCGACAGCAGACCGGACGAAAACGGCGCGGGAGGAAGCCCGCATCCGGCGGACAGGCCGTCCGCCGGGGCTGCGCGGGGATAAGCGCGGCGTGCAGGCGTTAAAATCACTACATAAAAGGAGTCGATAAGAATGGCGTATTATTTTGAAGAGCCCTCCCGCACATTCAGTGAATATCTTTTGGTCCCGGGGTATTCCTCCTCAAAATGCGTGCCGGCGAATGTGAACCTCAAAACGCCGGTTGTGAAATTTAAAAAGGGGGAGAAATCCTCGATTGAAATGAATATCCCGCTTGTCAGCGCCATTATGCAGTCGGTTTCGGATGACAATATGGCAATTGCGCTCGCCAAAGAGGGCGGCATCTCGTTTATCTTTGGTTCGCAGTCGATTGAAAACGAGGCCGCGATGGTCTCGCGCGTGAAAAACTACAAGGCCGGCTTTGTTGTGAGCGATTCCAACATCCGCCCGGACCAGACATTGCAGGACATTCTGGACCTCAAGGAAAAGACCGGACACTCCACTGTGGCGGTTACCGAGGACGGAACCGCGACCGGCAAGCTGCTGGGCATCGTCACAAGCCGCGACTATCGCATTTCGAGAATGAGCACCGACACCAAAGTCAGTGCATTTATGACGCCGTTTGACAAACTGATCTATGCCGACAAGGGCACCAGCCTCAAGGAGGCCAACAACATCATCTGGGAGCACAAGCTCAATGCGCTGCCGCTTGTGGACGAAAACCAGCATCTGGCCTATATGGTGTTCCGCAAGGACTACGACTCCCACAAGGAAAACCAGCTCGAGCTTCTCGACGAGCACAAACGGTACATCGTGGGCGCCGGTATCAACACGCGCGACTACGCCGAGCGGGTTCCGGCGCTTGTGGAGGCCGGTGCGGACGTGCTCTGCATCGACTCGTCCGAGGGCTTTTCGGAGTGGCAGAAGATCACCATTGACTTCATTCGTGAAAAATACGGAGACAGCGTCAAGGTTGGCGCCGGAAACGTTGTGGACCGCGACGGCTTTTTGTATCTCGCAGAATGCGGTGCGGATTTTGTGAAGGTCGGAATCGGCGGCGGCTCGATCTGCATTACGCGGGAGCAAAAGGGCATCGGCAGAGGCCAGGCCACGGCCCTGATTGAAGTTGTGAAGGCGCGCGATGAATACTATGCAAAGACAGGCGTGTATATCCCGGTCTGCTCGGACGGCGGTATCGTCTATGATTACCATATCACGCTGGCGCTTGCAATGGGCGCGGACTTTATCATGCTCGGGCGCTATTTCTCCCGTTTTGACGAGAGCCCGACCAACAAGGTCAACATCGGCGGCACCTATATGAAGGAGTATTGGGGCGAGGGCTCCAGCCGCGCGCGCAACTGGCAGCGGTATGATATGGGCGGTGCGTCCAAGCTCTCGTTTGAAGAGGGCGTGGACTCCTATGTGCCCTATGCGGGCAGCTTGAAGGACAATGTGTCGCTGACGCTGAACAAGGTGCGTTCGACCATGTGCAACTGTGGTGCAATGAGCATCCCGGAGCTGCAGCAGAAGGCCAAGATCACACTGGTGTCCGCCACCTCGATCGTTGAGGGCGGCGCGCACGACGTTGTGCTCAAGGATACCTCGAATAATTTGATTAAATAGATTTTAAAATCAATAAAGAGCTGTCATTTCCGGTTGAAATGGCAGCTCTTTATTTTTATCTCCGTTTGGTTCATTTTTCTTTTCGCTTGTCGCTCACGCGTGCTGCGGGCCTATCCTTTTTTGTGAGAAAAAAGGATGTAAAAACTTTTTTCTTTCTCTCCTTAACCTATAGTATTTATCTGTCTTTTGGTTCGTCGCTCAGGCCGCGACCGGCCCATCCTTTTTGGCGCAGCCCAAAAAGGATGCAAAAAGGCTGGTCAAGGGGGCGAACGGCACCGCTCCATTTGGCTGTACGCCGTACAAAGCACGGCAAAGGGCGAAGGCACAGCGGTCGCGGAGAGCGCGGCGCAGGGTCGCGGGCCTGCCCCCTTAACGATCCCCGTTCCAGAAGGGAAGCTAGGCCAATAGAAAAAGGCTGGCTGCAAAAGAAGGGAATTACAAAAATCAGCCCCTCCCTTGCAGAAAACCCACTCAAAGCATCCCCACTCGGGTACGGCAGGGGATTGTTAAGGGGCGCGTCTTCCGACCAAACAGAGCACCTTCTGCGACCGCTGCACTGTCGCCCTTTGCCGCGCTACGTACGGCGACAAGTCAATTAGAGCGGAGCCGTTCGCCCCCTTAACCAGATTTTTGCTTCCTTTTTGTCTGCCAAAAAGGATGGGCCCGTCGCGGCCTGAGCGACAAACGAAAGGAAAGATGCATCAAACGGTTAAAAAGATAGGACCCACAATACTCCTGGGCTACAAACCAATCAAAAGAGGAATGATTGTATCG
>CATNEU010000208.1 GCA_950097605.1 uncultured Oscillospiraceae bacterium
TAGGTGGCATAGACCTCGTCGCGCCCGTAAAACGACGCGGAGAACGGATGGATATAGCTTGTGGTGTAACCAAGGTTTTGATAGATACGTGCGAAAGAGGGATTTTCACGGCTGGTATCCAGCAGTTGTATGGGAATCTGGGCGTTGCCAAGCGAACGCACCGGAAGCCCCGTTGTCAGCTCAAATTCCGACCGTGCGGTGTATCCGCCAAAGGTCGGGACGGTGATGTTTCCCCGAAAGCCCTCCCCGGCAATGCGGTCGAAGCCGTCGTAAGTATCCGGGTCAATCTGCAAGGATGGGTATTTGCGGAAATCCGCATAGGACTCGGACATCACAAACAGCACATTGGGCATCGCAAAGTCGAGCGTGCCGGTGTCTGCGGGAGCCATTACGCTCTGCACCTTTTCCGACGAATACCCCTCCGGCTGTTCGATCTCGCGGTTGAGCTGCTCATTTGCCGATACAATAAACGAGGCAATCAAATTGTTCTCCTGAAACAGTTGGTTTTGGCTGAAAGAGTCGGGTGCTGCATCGTACTGAATGCCAAAAACAGTGCAGACAGACGCCAGGAACGTTTGGCCGAATAAGACAAATCCAAACCCGCCGATGATCATGGTGCTGAAGACCGCTCTTTTGACGCCGCCTGGATGGATGCCCAGCCCGGTCAGCCAAAACAGGACGACACAGGCCAGCAGCAATAACAAGTTGAGCACCATCACCGCGGTTGGCTGGATCACGGCAAACTGCTGCATATCGCCGAGCTTGGTGGTCATGGCCAGGTCGCCCGCAAAAAAGTGGGAACCGGAAACCGAGAACTTAAAATATTCCACGCACGAGAGGATATAAAAGAGTAGGCCGGTAATCAGCCCTGCAATCCACGCTTTTTTAAACAGCAGCAGTAGCAGCAGGAATACTGCGCCGACTACAATTGTGTCAAAAATAAATACGCCGAATTCTTGTAGAAAAAACGACGCCAGCGTGGGGAGGCTCTGCAGATGGTTGAATTCGCAGAGCGTTACAATAAAAGCCGGAAACAGCCAAAGCGCGGTCAGCCTGTATTGGCGGGACTGCAACAGTTTGTTTTCGGCAAAGGCGCTTTTGATTTTGGAAATCATATTTTCTCGCTCCTTTCTGAAAGATAGAGCAGGCGGCTGCAATTGACCGGCAGCCCCCATGGAATTTTATACGTTTGTTGAACGTGTGAGGCCATTTTGGATCAAAAGCCAGGCTTGTACACATTGGAAAAAGGCCTTGTTAAAATAGTATACCACAAGCACAGCGTGCGTAGGGGTAGAACCCGGCATATAGGCGGGAGGGTTCCGCAGAACCCGGATCGCCCTGCACATAACCCGTATAATGGCCGCTCTGCGGCCATTCTGCCGGGGGCACAGCGTGCGCAGAGGCAGAATCGTGCATATGGCGGGAGGGTTCCGCAGAACCCGGATCGCCCTGCACATAAACCGTATAATGGCCGCTCTGCGGCTATTATACCATGTTGTTTGAAAAAAGGGAGATGGAAATATTTAAATACTTATGAACAAAGCCGGATATTTTGCCAATTCATAAACATACATCTGGTTCTATGTGAAGAGTATCCTGCATTTTTGGTTATGTATTACAAAATACGGGTATCAATACTAGGAAGGTCTCACAAAAATCATGAAACTATGGGATTTATAAATAAATACTGTAGAATTATGGTGTGAATGATGGTATAATTGTAAAAAAATATTAGATTTGTTTTATTTTTAATTGGAAAACCTACATCCAAAATTAACACGTATTGTTGCGTAATATTACACGTTTCGTGTGATTTTCCCGAAAACCAGAGCATATATAGGAAACTAAGGTTTGCCCTGTCCTGCAGGGCCGGCCTTAGAATTTATATATACACTATTTAGGAGGTAGAAACCCATGAGACTGAAAAGAGCAATCGCAGGGATTTTGTCATTGGCTGTGCTGGGGTCAGTGGCTTCCACAATCGTCTCTGCTGCGGAGCAACCCGTAGAAAACCAGCCGCAGCTCGTATACAGCGAGGACATTATGCCGATGGCATATGACAGAACCTACAATACCTACACAAACAATACCTATCATCCGATTGTGACGTCTATTAACGTCTACCAGGCGGACAAGGTGGTTCGCGTAAAGGCATTGGATGGGGGAATTCCGGGCCAGGATGCCATGATGCAGTATAAAATCCGTGAGATGGAGAGTGGAATCATCCATGAAAAACTCCTCTATGTGAGCGATCCTGCTTATAAGGTGACACTGGCAAAAGGCGCGGAGCCGTTTGAGGTGTCCGTCCGCTATGTCCGCACAGGCAACAGCGGTTTCGTAACCACCAACATTACGCTGGATCCATCCTGATTGCCGGTTGGCTGTTCAAGTAAAAACATATAAAAAAAGCGCGTGGTATTATACCACGCGCTTTTTTATTACAGCAGGAACTCCAAAGGCTCTTCCTTTGGCCGCGCTCCTGTGCGGGCTGCGCTTTGCACAGCGGCTATTTTTTACAGCCAACCGTTATTCATAAAGCGGATAGTTTGCACAGATTTCGTTGACGCCCGCGCGGATTGCGTCGGCTTGGTTTTCAAAATCGGTCGCAGCAAGGTGGATGTACGCCGCAATTTTTTCCATCTCTTTGACGCCGAGCCCGCGGCTGGTGACAGCGGGTGTGCCAATGCGGATGCCGCTGGTGACAAACGGGCTCTGCGGGTCATTTGGAATGGCGTTTTTATTGACCGTGATAAACACCTCGTCCAGGCGCTTTTCAAGCTCCTTGCCGGTCACGCCGATCTTCTGCAGGTCAACGAGCATCAGATGGTTGTCGGTTCCGCCGGATACAAGGTCGAATCCTTTGGCGACCAGCGCGCCCGCGAGTGCCGCAGCGTTTTCAACAATTTTTTGCTGATAGACTTTAAACTCGTCCGAAAGGGCCTCGCCAAAGCAAACGGCCTTTGCGGCGATGGTGTGCATCAGCGGGCCGCCCTGGGTGCCCGGGAAGATGGCTTTGTCGATCTGCTTGGCGTACTGCTCCTTGCAGAGGATCAAGCCGCCGCGCGGGCCGCGCAGGGTTTTGTGCGTGGTGGTGGTCACAACGTCGGCATACGGAACCGGCGACGGATGCAGACCGGCGGCGACGAGGCCGGCGATGTGCGCCATATCGACCATCAGATACGCGCCGACTTCCTTTGCGATTTCTGCAAACTTTGCAAAGTCGATCGTGCGCGGATAGGCGCTGGCGCCGGCAACGATCATTTTGGGCTTGCAGGCAAGAGCGGTTTCGCGCAGCTTGTCGTAGTTGATGGTGTGGGTGTCGTCGTCCACGCCCTAGGCCACAAAGTTAAAATATTTTCCCGAGAGGTTCACAGGGGAGCCATGCGTCAAATGGCCGCCGTGCGCAAGGTTCATGCCGAGAACAGTGTCTCCGGGATTCAAAAGCGCAAAGTAAACCGCGGTGTTGGCCTGCGCGCCGGAGTGCGCCTGCACATTGGCATGCTCGGCGCCAAACAGCTTTTTAGCG
>CATNEU010000209.1 GCA_950097605.1 uncultured Oscillospiraceae bacterium
GAACATGACGCCGCTGCAATATACCACCGAGTACCGCATCAACAAAGCCTGCTGTATGCTGACGCAGGGCAACGAGACCATCACCAATATATGCTTTTGCTGCGGCTTGGGAAGCAGCAGCTATTTTGGAAAACTATTCAGAGAGCGCTTTGGTTGCAGTCCCAAGCAGTATCGTGCAAATTGGCAGGATCGTGATAGAAACTGACGGAAATCAGATATTCTCCTGGATTAAAATACAGTATACTGATATTGCAAAAGAGAAATGCATTTTGGGTTTTGCACCATCGGTACACATCGCTATGAATTCTAGGAGGGTTGCACTATGATGAAGCTGAAAATATTGAACATGAAAGAATTTTTGAAAGTGGTCGACACCTGCACCGGCGCGGTAAACGTCGTCTATTCGGATGGAAGAAAAGTGAACATCAACAAAGACTATGAGGCGCAGGGGCATCTTTGGGACACCTATCTGGATAACAAAAAGTGCGCCAAAATCTCGCTGGATATCGCCAATCCCAAGGACTATTTCAGCATTGTCAGCTATTACGCGGGCGATTGCTGATATTGAGAAAGCTTCTCCGTCTGCCGCTCAGGACGGTGTGCGGACGGTTCGGTTCTATTGATCATTTTGCTCAACGTTTTGAAGCCATAGGCTTCCCGCTGCCAAATCCATAAAGCCGCCTGCCGGAAGAAATGTCTCCCTTCCGGCAGGCGGCTTTATGGGAAGCGCCCGATTCTATGAGGCGTTTGGGCGTTTTATCCTTCACACTATGGCTTGCACACGGATGCCTTCCGGCTGCGTACCGCCCCATTTGCTATGCAGGCTCGGTAAGCCCAATGCGGCGCAGCTTCTGCTTTTTCCAAGCGGAATACGGCAGGTGCGCCAGGCTGATAAGCAACGCCGCAGCCAGACACTGTAAGTATCCCAGTGAAAGCCCGCCGGTCCAGGCCGACGCCCAAAGGCAAAACAGCGCATCGGTAATCGGCGTAAGCAAACAGATTAAAGGGCAGGATCAACACCTGCATGAGCGGCCGCAACAGCACATAGAACACCGTGAGCAGAATGCTTCCCCAAAACACGCCGCCCATCGTGCAGGAACCCGGAAACACAAGCCCCGCGGCGGATAGGGCAAACAGGCACCCTGCAAACCTTGCAAACACAGCGGTCACTTTTTGTCCCCCCCTATCCAGTCGGTCGTTTTAATATCCACATACACCTGTTGTTTCTCCTCCTCGATCTCGGCGTGCACAAAGGTCTGGGGCTCCGCGTCGGACATGGCCAGCAACACGCCCTGCACGGTGTCCATCGAGCTGCGGATCATTCTGCCGAATCTGCCGGGCAGAAGCGACAGCAGCGCATCGAAAGACAACAATGTTTGCAAAAGCACATACAAGCCGACCGTGAGGCAAAGCCGTATCCTGTGCCGCCCGCGCAGCCGCACCCGGATGCCGAGCAGCCTCGAACGCCTACTCCACATAAATGCGCACCTTCATAACGGTGTCCTCTTGGTCGATATCGGCGTTGAGGATATCTTCATCTATGTCCTCAATGGTATCGACGATCTGGCTGATATTGAGGCTGCGCAGATCAATGCCCTGTTGTATTAGCTCCTTGTGTGCCTCCTTGGGCACGCAGTTTGCAATGATATTGTCCGCATAGCGCGCCAGCACAAGCGGAATGCTGACATTGGCGTTGATTTTTTTGTCTCCTTCCACATGTCCGTCCACCTGGATGCGGAGCTTTTTTCCCTTTAGCTTTTTGCCGCTCTGCACCGGCGTGGGCTGGGGCGCCGCCGACGTGGGCTCTTTGCGGAAATCCTGTTCGAGGCAGTCCAGCAGGCGGGCCGCCTCTTGGTTGGTGATCTGCCCGCTTTCGAGCATATCCAGTACTTTTTTCTGTTCGCTTGTCATATCATTCGTCTCCTTTCAAACTGCGCAACT
Source organism: uncultured Oscillospiraceae bacterium (assembly GCA_950097605.1). Classification (GTDB taxonomy): domain Bacteria; phylum Bacillota; class Clostridia; order Oscillospirales; family Ruminococcaceae; genus CATNEU01. The sequence continues at coordinate 1,942 of CATNEU010000209.1, forward strand.
GCTGAACGGCGGCCTCCACATCAATCTCACGGCTCTGGAGCTTTGCAAGGATTTCCTCGCGCCGCCGCTCCTCCTGATCGGCCGGTTCCGGCTGTTTTTCATCAAACCCCAGCGCGGCCAGCGCGGCATCCATCATGTTGCGCACGGTTGGATAACTGACGCCCAGCGCTTTTTCCACCTCTTTAATCGAGCCTCTGCACCGCAAAAACACCTCGATAAACTGCATGTGCTTTTGCTCCAGCAGGCAAAACCGGCAGGGCGTGAAATTTCCTGTAAGCTCTGTTTCGCAGTGGCCGCAGCGCAGGCGGGTGACCTCCATGGTCTGCCCGCAGACAGGGCATCTGGACGGGGCATGGTACTGCATGGCGCCGCCTCCTTTCTGATGCCTTCATTATAAAACCATAAATCAATTTTGTCAATATAAAAATCAATAAAATTAATATTAATATTAATAAAATCAATTTTTCTTTTTTTCATCGTCTTTCTCCAATCAATTTGTGGATGCGACTAAACCCCCCTCCCGCTTTCATATACTCTACCAGGAGGCGATTGCATGAACAAAAGAAAATGGAGCATCGCGGGTGCGCTTTTCACGATTCTCGCCGGCTCCGGACTGCACTTTTTGTATGGTTGGTCCGGCCGGAACACGGCGGTTGGGCTGTTTTCCGCCGTAAATGAGAGCACCTGGGAACACCTGAAGCTGCTTGCGATCCCCATGCTGGTGTTTGCCATTGTGGAATACGCTGTATATGGCAGAAAGGTTGCCAACTTTGCGCCGGTGCGCGCGCTGTCAATCCTGGCCGGTATGGCGGCAATTCCCGTTCTGTTTTATACCTATGCAGGCATTGTCGGACAAAACTTTCTGGCGGCGGACATCGGCACGTTTATCATCGGCGTGCTGCTTGCCTATTCCCTCAGCAACCGCTATCTGGACACCCCTGCACTGTCCTCGAAAAAGTGCGTCGCCGCAGGCTGGGCCCTGCTGGCTTTGATCCTCGCGGCGTTTATTGTGTTTACCCTGTACCCACCGCAGATCGGCCTATTCCGGGACCCCGTAACAGGACTGTACGGATTGCCTCCACAGGACGCCGCAGCGGTTGGGATGCTCTCTCCCACCGCCGTATAACGTGCGCCGGCAAAGCAATTGTATACCAAAAAGCCCCGGAGGGACAGCGCTATACGCTGTCCCTCCGGGGCTTTTTTAATGGATATGCCACAGGCCGGCGCCACCGCTCGCCCGAATATACACAGGCCCTGTATCCTGCCTATTTTGCTTTCGTGGCGACTTCTGCAAGCGCCATTGCAATAAACGCATCCAGCTCCATAAAGCCCTTGTCGCCGTCCCGGCGAGAGCGGACCGCCACGCCGCCCTGCTCGATCTCCTTTTCGCCGAGCACGAGCATATAGGGGATTTTCTCCATCTGCGCCTCGCGGATTTTATAGCCGATTTTCTCGTTGCGCTCGTCGATGGTGCAGCGCAGTCCGGCGGCCTTCAGCTTGCGCAGCACGCCGTTTGCATATTCGCTCTGCGACATGCCGATCGGCA
>CATNEU010000210.1 GCA_950097605.1 uncultured Oscillospiraceae bacterium
GGCCCCGTTTCAACGGGACCGCCCCTTGCTGCGGGCAGGCCGTGGTTTACATGATCCGTGCGGCAGGCTTATTGCGGCGCCTCCGGATCTGCCGCTCCAGTGATGGAGTCTGCCAGGCGGCGAAGCGGCTGCCGGAAAGAATCGTCCGTTGAATTGTCGATCACCCAAAGCCCCTCCATTTCGGGAATGGAAAAATCCCTGCTTTTCACATATTCGTCCCAGTGGGCAAGCTTCCAGGTGTCACGCTCGCTGGCGCGCTTTTTCATGCGCGCGTGGCAGACCGCAATGTCGGTGTGGACCCAGACCGGCACCAGGCGGGCATCCAGCCTGTGCAGCCGCTCGCGGAGCTGCCGCAGGTAAGCCGCGTCGCGGATTTCTCTGGAAAACGGGGCGTTCACGAGCACATAGGGGTTATAGGCGAGGGCTTCGAACGCAACCTGTAGAATCGCGGCGTATTCAAAGTTGCGCACGTTTTGTTCAAAAAAGGGCGAGCTGCGGTTGTATGCTTCGCCTGCGGCTTTGAACACCTGACCGGAAAGGATGGTCAGGCTGTCTTTGTCGAGATATACGGGCGAGGGCAGCAGGCCGGACAGTTGCTTTGCAATAAACGTCTTGCCGCTCGCAGGGGGCGACGCGACGATAATGAAGTGCTTCATGGCATTCTCCTTTGCGGGCGGTATGGGCGCACCCGGTGTTTTTACTAGTTTGGAACGGACGGCGCAAAATATCCATACAATTGGAAAGCTTAAATTTTTATAAAGTCTGGGAAGATGCGGCGCGCGGCAATTGCGCTGCCGGAAGGAATATGCTATACTTATTTGCAGTTGTGAAAAATAAGGCAATCTCGATAGAATGCAGCGTCGCACGGCATGCAGTCCGCGCGATGCGTGGCCAAAGGCAAGGGGTTTGGCCGGTTGTTTTGCGTCCCGGAATTCGTTTGACACAGGAGGATTTGGTTTTGGAAATTGGAGCGGTTTTAAAAAGAGAGTTTATCGTGACGCCGGAGATGCTGGCTGCCAGTGTCGGCAGCGGCGACGTGCAGGTGCTGGCCACCCCGGTCATGATTGCGAATATGGAGGGCTGTGCCGCCGCGCTGGCCGCGCGAGAACTGGAAGAGGGGGAAACCACTGTCGGCACGCGGATGAACGTCTCCCACGACGCGGCAACTCCGCAGGGAATGCGGGTCACGGTCGAGTGCGCGCTCACTGCCGCAGAGGGCCGCAAGCTGGAGTTTGCGGTGCGCGCGTTTGACGAGTGCGGCCCCATTGGCGCCGGCACGCATACCAGGGGTGTTGTGAACCGGGAGCGGTTTACGGCAAAGGCAAACGGCAAGCAACCCTCAATTCTTTAAGAAAGAGACGGCATTTGCAGTGAAACTACTTAAAAATCTGTTTGTGGGTATGATCCTCGGCATTTCCAACGTCATTCCCGGCGTCAGCGCCGGCACCATGGCAGTCGTCTTCGGTATCTATGACGATTTGATTGAGGCGGTCAGTCTGAAAATCGAGGCGATTAAACGAAATTGGAGATTCCTGGTGGTGCTCGCCGTGGGCATGGGATTGGGGATCATCCTATTCAGCAATGCAATCCGCTATTTGTTTGACAATTTTAATATCGCAACAAACTTCTTCTTCATGGGCATCGTGATCGGCAGTTGCCCGATGATTTTGCACAAGGCAAAAGGGGAAAAGCTGAAGCCAAAGAATATACTTCCTTTTATCATTACGTTTGCGCTGATGATCGGCATGTTTTTGTTCAGTCCCGCAGAAGCCTCCGCCGTAACAACCAGCTTGAGCGTGGGAAACTTTTTTTACCTGTTGCTGGTGGGTGCGCTGAGCGCTTTCAGCATGATTATCCCCGGCATCAGCGGGTCGTTCATCATGCTCACGCTGGGTGCTTACAACACCGTGATCACAGCGGTTTCGGATTTTAATATTCCCATTATGATCCCGGTTGCAATCGGATGTATCATCGGAATACTCGGCGGCGCAAAGCTTGTAAGCCGGCTGATGGCGAAACATCCCCAGGCAACCTATCTGGCAATTTTCGGATTGGTATTGGGCTCGCTGCTGCAACTCTATCCGGGTTTTGCTTTTACATGGGAGGGCCTGGTAGCCGCCGTGGTGTTTGTGGGCGGCATGGCGGTTTCCTATTTCATGGGCAGGGGAGAGCCTGCCTGATCGCCTTATGGCGGGGAATGGCTCCATATGTTTTTCAAAACATACCGTGTAACAGCGATTCTGCTGTTGCACGGTTTTTGGTTATCAGGTTTTTCAATGCTATGTATAAAAGGCTGTCTGCCGCAGGATTGCTGCGATGGGCAGCCTTTTTGCACTTTGAAAATAAAGCAATACCGCATTATAAATAGTCAAATGATCCGCACCTCATTTTATCCAGTGCACAGATTTTTATAAGAAAAAAGTGTTCTGTATCAAAATATCTGTTTTGTTTATGGCAGTATCCTTCCTATTTATACTTTCCGGCTGTTCTTCTGCATATAAGGGCTGGCAGGAGATTGCGTTGGACAACTGCGGAACATTTCAAGTTCCCGGAAACTGGGTGATAACAGAACAGGAAGGATACCTGTATCTATCAGATCTGCCGTTAGAAGCGGAAAATGCACAGGTGTATCTTGTGCAGCAAACCTACGAAGAGGTTTCCTTTGATGATGAGACAAAAGTTTTGGCCAACGAGGTAAATCCAGAATGGGAGGCGTATCAGCCCAAAGAAGAAGTTTATAGCGAAGTGTTTTCAAACAGCGCGATATGCACAAAGAACAGGTATCCGCTTGCAGGACAAGACCTGGAGCTCTATTCGATCACGTTTCCATCACTTGACCAAGGTAAACATATAAAAACAATCAAAAATGGACTGCCAACCATTGAATAACGCCGCCTAAGTAGAGACTACGGGCGGCGTTTTCATGTGACAGCGGAAAGGAGGAAAATTCCTTGTGCTTCGGGCCATGTTGGCCCGAGGTTGCTTTGGGGCCTGACTGATAAAGTTAGGCCCTTTTTTCATGCCAGTAAACGAAAAAGGAGGTATCACGAATGGCCGAGGAAAAAACCACAATGCTCCCGGAACCGCCAAAGGAAGAAGTTGCCTCTGGTGAGCCCGTGAGCCAAAAAGCCGAAAAAAACGGCCCGCCTGGCCAAACGGCGAAGGAAGTAAAAACGGAACAGGCCCAGACGGAGCAGCCCGCCGTCGAACAGGAGCAGGACGGCAAAGCCGCAAGCGTTTCTGTCTATCAGTTTGATAAAATCATGTCTGACAGAAAAAGCGGCAAGGAACAGGAGGCCGGGGAGCCGGACAAGGAAAAAGCCACAGAGCCCCCCAAGCGGCGGGGCCGGGCGGCTAAATCAGATAAGGAAACGGCGCAGACTGAACAGGCCCAGACTTCCGCCGCCGACAAGTCAAAGAGCGGAGAAAAACGGACAGGCCGCCCTCCGAAGGAAAAGCCCGCCAAACAGGCCGAAAAG
>CATNEU010000211.1 GCA_950097605.1 uncultured Oscillospiraceae bacterium
TTTCCCATGGGGAAGGGCAAGCCGGAGAGGGAAACACGGGTGGCCGGAGGTTCCCCTACATACAGTTCCCCGTTTGTGCAGTTATAATCAAGCTTCTACTGCTTTTTGGCATGTGCGGCCCTGCCGGGCGCAGATGCGGCGAAAAGCAAAGCGGCGTCTGGGGCGCCGTTTTACCAATGTTCTGCGGCGTTTTTTTGCGCGCCCTGCGGCGTTTTGCGCTGCTGTGGGGCGCAAAATATGATTATCCAATTTGAAAGGAATGTTTGAATCATGAGTTTGATGAGGAAAGAGATATTTGAACAGCCGGAAGCCCTGAGAAGATGCATCGAGTCCAACAGGGAGACCGCCAAAAAGCTCGCCGCTGTATTGAAAGAGAAACAGATTAAAAATGTGAATATGGCTGCAAGAGGCACTTCGGACAACGCCTGCGTATACGGTAAGTATATGATCGAAAGCGTTTTGGGCTACCCGGTTGGCCTGGGCGCATCCTCAATCGTAACGGTTTTTAAAACCAAGATGGACTTCGGCGGCAGCTTGGTTGTGGGCGTTTCCCAGTCCGGCGCGGCGCAGGATGTTTTGGAGTATATCGAGCAGGGCAAACGCACCGGCGCCGTCACGGTGACCATCACCAACGACGAACAGTCCCCGCTTGCCAAAGCGGCGGATTTCCATTTGTTCTGCCATGCCTTTAAAGAGGAGAGCGTTGCGGCTACCAAGACGTTCACAACCGAGATGATGGCCATGCTGCTTCTGACGGCGGAGTGGGCCGACAGCGATGCGCTCAGAAAGGCGATTGACGAAATTCCCGCCGCGATGGAAAAGGCGCTGCCGGATATTGAGAAATCCGCGGCGGAGATTGCCGGCAAGGTGGCTGGCCTGGAGGACTGCGTGGTGCTCTCGAGAGGCTATACCTACCCAATTGCGCTTGAAGCGACGCTGAAAATCCAGGAAACCTGCTATGTCAAGGCCAAAGGCTATTCGACGGCGGACTTCTATCATGGCCCGCTTGCACTGGCGTCGGAGGACCTGACCACCATGGTAATTGCGCCGGACGGCCGCTTCTGCGACGAGATTCGTGAAATGGGCCGCGTTCTGGATGAAAAGGGCGCCAAGGTGATCGCTGTGACGGCAAACGAGGCGTTTGCTTCCAGCGCGACCTATGCGTTGCGCATTCCGTCGGTGGACGAGTTCATCTCGCCGTATATCTGCGCGGCTGCAATCCAGTGCTTCGCCTGCGAGCTTTCCAAGGCAAAAGGCCTGAATCCGGACGTGCCGAGAAACCTCAAAAAAGTGACCATTACGAGATAGAAACCCGTATGCTTTTGGACAGGAACCCGCTGCGCGCGGTTTCCTGTCTTTTTATTTTTTTGACACATGCAGGTGTTGTATAGGATTGCCAAAAATTATGGAGACCATTGTTCAAATCAACCAATTCTATTTGAATAGAAGATGAAATTCTCTGATATACGCACATATCTGCGAAATTTGTACGTATAGTGTGGACTGCTGATGAGCTGTGATAGACGCTGCGTGGATTATTCTGGAATCTGTAGAAATTACAAGTTGCTTGCAGCCGCTTTTTATGATAGAATGAAAAAAATAGATTGCGTACAAAAACGATCCTTCTGCCTGCTCATCCTGCTTTCTCAAAATGTGAAAATACAACGCGGTCCAGCCTGCCTCGGTTGTTTGGCGCGCGTCGGGGAGTTGTCCCTGCGCAGCGTTGCGGCCGATGGCGGGATAGGGCCCCGCGTTTTGGAAAAGCTGTGTTGCAATAAGCGTGGGGAGATCGTTTCTTTTTTATGTGGAAATTTAGAAACGGCGGTTTCCCATAGGGGCATATGTCCGCATCCGCCCGAATACGAATGATAGGGACTCACGGAAGATGTCGGATGAAATTTTAAAGTGTAGGTGATTGATTTTGGATAAGCTTTTAGAGGTTATGCGGCAGTTCCAATTTGAAGGGGACTATGTGGAATACGAAGTAGTCAACAGCGGGAATATCAACCAGACCTATTGCGTAAGCTATCGGGACGCAGACAGGATTCATAAATACACGCTGCAAAAACTCAATACCCATGTATTTAAAAAACCGGTTGAGGTGATGGAGAACATACTGGCCGTTACAGAGCACCTAAAGGTCAAGACGGCGGAACAGTACGGCAGCTATGAACGGCATGTCCTGAGCGTGGTACATACGGTGGACGACAAGCCGTATCTCGATAGCCCGGAGCTTGGTTTCTGGCGCGCTTTTGTGTATGTGGACGGCGCGCGTGGCTATGATAGTGTGGAAAAGCCCGAGCACTTCTATATGGCCGGTAAGGCATTTGGAGAGTTCCAGCAGTTCCTGGCGGATTTCCCGGCCCAGACGCTCTATGAAACCATTCCAAACTTCCACAATACCCCGGCAAGGTTGGAGACCTTCCGCAAGGCCGTGGAAGAGGATAGGGCCGGCCGTGCGCACCTTGTTCAGGAGGAAATCCGGTTTATCCTGGACAGGGCGGAGAAGGCCAGCACGATTATGCGCCGTATCGACGCGGGGGAGATCCCTGTGCGCGTTACGCACAACGACACCAAGCTCAACAATATCCTCATCGACGACGAGACCGGCGCGGGTATCTGCGTGATCGACCTGGACACGGTGATGCCGGGCACCCCGCTGTTCGACTTTGGCGACGCCGTGCGCTATGGTGCGAGCACAGCGGCCGAGGACGAGGAGGACCTGCAAAAGGTGGGCTTCAATATGGAGCTGTATGAGCTGTTTTCCAAGGGCTTTGTCACCCAGACCAGAGGTTTTTTGAGCGACAGGGAGATCGAGCTGCTGCCGCTGGGCGCCTACACCATGGCGGTTGAGCTTGCTTCCCGTTTCCTCGCAGACTATCTCGACGGCGACGTGTATTTCAAGGTGACCAAACCGGACCACAACCTCTATCGCACCCGCACCCAGATCAAGTTGGCGAAAATCATGGAGGAAAAAGAGAAAGAGATGAACGATATCGTTTTGAAATATCTGCATGCATAACGCAGGCGCAGGCAAAAGAGGCGGGATACCATTGGTATCCCGCCTCTTTTGTTTCATTTCATTTGACAGATGCCGCGTCAAGCCGTCTCGAACAGGGAAAGGTAAATATCCTCCAGCGTTGGCGGAACCTCTGCCGCCTGTAGGCCGGACGGCAGGCCGCCGACGATGCGTACCCGCACGCCGTCGCCCTCTGTCACAATATTGCTGATTTGGCAGGCGTCCTTGATCTCGTGCAGTGCTTGTTTGGAGAGATGCGCCTCGTGGACGCTGCCCTGCAGCTCCCGGATGATATCTGCGGGCGCACCCTGCTGCAGCAAATGTCCCTGTTTGATCAGGATAATTTCTTTGGCTATGTACTCAATGTCCGATACCACATGGGTGGCCAGAATTACAATCTTGTCCAGCGAGATTTCACTGATAAAGTTCCGGATGCGAATGCGTTCCTTGGGATCGAG
>CATNEU010000212.1 GCA_950097605.1 uncultured Oscillospiraceae bacterium
GTGATGGACGCCGCCTCCAAAGTGCGGCTGGACACCGTGTATTTCCTGACAGGCAAGGAGGCGGACGACCATGAATAAACAGGTGATCCGAAACGAATCCATCGGGGTGGAATATATCAAGATCGACCATCCGTCGGGGCTCAGCATATTGCTCTGCCCAATGCAGGGCTATTCGCAGGCCTATGCGTTGTTCGGCACCAACTACGGGTCGATCGACAATTGCTTTAAAACCAATCTGGACAGCGACTTTGTGGAAATTCCAGACGGCGTCGCGCATTTTCTGGAGCACAAGATGTTTGAGAACGAGGAGGGAGACGCGTTTGCGCTCTATGCCGAAACCGGCGCTTCGGCCAACGCGTTCACCTCGTTCGACCGCACCTGCTACCTGTTCTCCTGCACCGACAAGTTCGAGGAGTCGCTGCGCATCCTGCTGGATTTTGTCAGCCGTCCGTATTTCACCAAGGAGACCGTGCAGAAGGAGCAAGGCATCATCGGGCAGGAGATCCGTATGTATGAGGACGATCCCGACTGGCGCGTGATGTTCAACCTGCTGGGCGCGCTCTATCACGAGCACCCGGTTCGGAAGGACATCGCCGGAACAGTGGAGTCGATTGCCGAGATCGACGCCGAGCTGCTCTACCGCTGCCACCGCACGTTTTACAATTTGAGCAACATGGTGCTCGCCATTGCGGGCAACTTCGAGGTGGATACCGTGCTGCGCCTCTGCGACGAGATGCTGAAAACCGGCGAGGACATCCGCATCGAGAAAAAAGCCGTGGAGGAGCCCGCCGGTATCGTGCGGAAAAAATGCGAGCAAAAGCTTGCGGTTTCGATCCCGCTGTTCTGCATCGGCTTTAAAGAAAAGCCCGCCCAGGAGGGGGAAACCGTCAAAACCAAGGTGCTGGCGGATATCCTGCTCGACGTGCTGGCGGGCGAATCCAGTCCGCTCTACCGCGAACTCTATGACAAGGGGCTCATCAACGCGCAGTTTACCACCGAGGCGTTTCTGGGCAGAGGGTATTTCACCAACATGTTCGAGGGTGAGTCGAAAGACCCAGACGCGGTGTTCGACGCGATTGTGGAGCAGGCCGCGCGCTACCAGCGCGAGGGGCTGCCGAGGGACGCGTTCGAGCGCGCCAAAAAGTCGATGTACGGCCGGGCGGTCGCGCAGTTTAACAATGTGGAGTCGGTTGCGCTGTCGCTCGTTTCCTCACAGTTCCAGAACACCGGGCTGTTCGACGTTGTGGAAGCCGCCGCAAACGTGACCTTTGAGGAGGCGCAGGCGTTTTTCAAAGAGCACTTCGACGGCGCGCGCTGTGCGCTTTCGGTGGTTCTGCCGGCATAGGAGCGGGCAACCTGCGGTCGTGTTCCGGGCATTGGCCGGCAACCAGAGAGGCGGGATTCCCCGCCCATACATAACCGGGCCGCCCGTTTCCGCCGCCAAACAAGGAGGATAAAAAGAATATGGGTTCTGAAACACTGTCGTTTCCGGGATTGGGGCTTTCATTTAAACTGAACCCGGTGGCGTTTTCGATATTTGGAAAAGAAATTTACTGGTATGGTATCATCATTGCCGCGGGCTTTGCGCTGGGGCTGCTCTATGCGTGCACGCGCTCGAAGAAATACGGTGTGAGCACCGACAATCTGGTCGACGTGCTGATCTTCTCGATCATCGGCGGCATCGTGGGCGCCAGGCTCTACTATGTGCTGTTCACTTTGGATACTTTCAAAGGCCGCTGGCTGGACGTGTTTAAGATCTGGGAGGGCGGCGTTGCGATTTATGGCGGCATCATCGGCGCGGTACTGGTCGGCTGGATTGTCTGCCGCGTGAAAAAGCACAAGTTCCTGCCGATGCTTGATTCGGTGGCGGGCGCGCTGCTGCTGGGTCAGGCAATCGGCCGCTGGGGCAACTTTGTGAACATGGAGGCGTTCGGCACCAACACCACGCTGCCCTGGGGCATGACCAGCCAAACCATCTCGGATTACCTGCTTTCGCACAGCAACCGGCTGTTGGATCTCGGCGTGGCGGTCGATCCCAATATGCCGGTGCACCCCTGCTTTTTGTATGAATCCATCTGGTGTCTGCTTGGGTTTGTGGTGCTGCATTTCTTTGCAAAGCGCCGCAGGTTCGACGGCGAGGTGGTGCTGCTGTATGCCGCGTGGTATGGCGCGGGCCGCTTTGTGATCGAAGGGCTGCGCACCGATCCGCTGACCGTTGGGCCGTTCCGCGTCTCGCAGGTGCTCGCGCTGCTCTGTGTGATTGCTGCGGTCATTGCGATGGTTGTAATCCGCCGGAGGATTGCCAGGGAACCGGAGCTGCCGCTCGCGGTGCTGTATAAGGATACGCCGGAATCGGCGCTCGAACTTGGGCTGATCGACAAGGAAGTTTATGAGGCGCAGAAGGGCGAAGAAGCCCAGAAGGAAGAAGAAACCGATACCTACTACAGTGAAGTGGAACGTGAGGTGCAGCGCCTGAATCAGCAGAGCTTTGCAGAACTTGACAAGCGCATTGGCTCCAAATCTCCGTCCGGTCACGATGGCGCGGAGCTGGAGACGGTTGAAGAAAACGATGCGGACCCCATTGAGGATGCGCAGGGCATGTCCGGCGGGAGCGATGGGAAGAGCACCGGCCAGCCTGCACAGCCGGATGAACCGGCGCTGCCGCAGGAAGACACCGAGAAGGAGGACAAAACAGATGGCACAGTTGATTGACGGTAAGGCGGTGTCCGCCCAGGTGAAGGCGGATGTTGCAAAAGAGGTGGAGAGTCTGAAACAGCAGGGCGTTACGCCGGGCCTGGCGGTTGTGATCGTCGGGGACGATTCGGCTTCCAAGGTGTATGTGCGCAACAAGAAAAAAGCCTGCGCGGAGACGGGTATGTACTCCGAGGAGCACGCGCTGCCCGCGGAGACCACCCAGGAGCAGCTTCTGGAGCTTGTAGACAAACTCAATGCGGACCCAAAAATCAACGGCATCCTCGTGCAACTGCCGCTTCCGAAGCACTTGGACGAGAAAGCCGTGATCGAGGCGATTGCACCGGTGAAGGACGTGGACGCGTTCCACGCGCAGAACGTCGGCAAAATCATGATCGGCGATTTCGATTTTCTGCCCTGCACGCCTTCCGGCGTCATGGAGCTGATTAAAAGCACCGGCGTGGACGTCTGCGGCAAGGAGTGCGTGGTCATCGGCCGGTCGAATATTGTGGGCAAGCCGATGGCGATGCTGCTGCTGCACCAGAACGGCACGGTCACGATCTGCCATTCCAGGACCAAAAATCTCGCGGAGGTCTGCCGCCGCGCGGACATTCTGGTCGCTGCGGTCGGCCGGGCCAAGTTTGTGACCGACGACATGGTCAAGGAGGGCGCACTGGTCATCGACGTGGGCATGAACCGCGATGAGAACGGCAAGCTCTGCGGCGACGTGGATTTCGAGGCGGTCAAGGACAAGGCGGGGTATATCACGCCGGTGCC
>CATNEU010000213.1 GCA_950097605.1 uncultured Oscillospiraceae bacterium
GCGTTGGAGTAGTGGGAGAGCTCCTCCTTCTCGTGGTCGCGCAACCGGAGGTTTTCATCGCGGATGCCCAGAGAGAGCAGCCAGTTGTGGCAGGTTTCCTTCCAATAGCCGAACCATTCGAGGTCGGTGCCCGGCTTGCAGAAGAACTCGAGCTCCATCTGCTCGAATTCGCGTGTGCGGAAGGTGAAGTTGCCCGGCGTGATCTCGTTGCGGAACGATTTGCCCACTTGTCCCACGCCAAACGGCAGCTTTTTGCGGGTGGTGCGCTGCACGTTCGCGAAGTTGACAAAGATGCCCTGCGCGGTTTCGGGCCGCAGATAGATCTCGTTTTTTGCATCCTCGGTCACGCCCTGGAAGGTTTTGAACATCAGGTTGAACTTGCGGATATCGGTGAAGTTTTTGGAGCCGCAGCCGGGGCATTTCACATCGTTTTGCCGGATGAACTCCATCATCTGCGCGTCGCTCCAGCCGTTTGGCACGGTGCCGGTCTGCTCCTCGATCAGTTGGTCGGCGCGGTGTCTGGTCTTGCAGTCCTTGCAGTCCATCAGCGGGTCGGAAAAGCCGCCGACGTGGCCGGAAGCCACCCACACCTGCGGGTTCATGAGCAGCGCGCTGTCGAGGCCAACGTTGTATTTCGACTCCTGCACAAACTTTTTCCACCAGGCTTTTTTGACGTTGTTTTTAAACTCGACGCCGAGCGGGCCATAATCCCAAGTGTTGGCAAGTCCGCCGTAGATCTCGCTGCCGGCGTATACAAAGCCCCTGTTTTTGCAAAGGGAAACCACTTTTTCCATTGTTTTCTCGCTGTTTGCAAGCATGTTCTGAAAACCTCCCGGTTGAATTTTGAGAAAGCCGGCCTCCAAATCGGGGCCGGACGCGCTTTTTTATATATACCATGGATTGGCCGCGGCAAACACAGCCCGGCGGATTTCCAACCAGCCCGCGCGCCGCACAGCAGTTATTTTTAATTGTAAGACCTATCGGGGTGGTTGTCAAGCGCACGCGCGCGTTTTGCGGCGTCCCGCGCGCCGATTTGCCCGGCTGGAAAATTTGCGGCGGATTGTCCTAGTTTTTTCTTTACAAAGGGCAGGGCGGATGGTATAATAATAGGGCTTGAAAGAAAGGCATTTCCCATACATTCCTGCCCACGGCTTAGGGTGCAAGCCCTGACGGCCCCCGCGGCCGCATAAAGGGAGTTTCTCCTTTCCCTCTGCTGTGCGTTTGGAAAATAATCAATGAGGTGAAATCTATGCTTCTGAAAGAAGAAAAAAACGTAGTCATCGCGGACAACAGACTGCACGAAACCGACACCGGTTCGCCGGAGGTGCAGATCGCGATTCTGACCAAGAGAATCAACGACCTGACCGAGCATCTGAAAACCCACAAAAAGGACCACCACAGCCGTAGAGGCCTTCTGAAAATGGTTGGTCACCGCCGCAACCTGCTCAACTATCTCATGAAAAAGGATATCGAGCGGTACCGTGCAATTATCAAGAAACTCGGTCTTCGTAAATAATCTTTGTTTGTATGGGCAGACGGTGTACACCGTCTGCCTTTATACAATACGGAAAACATGAATTCTCTGTGAACGGGCCGCGGCGGCGCTGTAGGTGCGGGGCCGGCGGCAAGCGATTTAGCAGTGAATCGGGCGCACAGGCGGATGCCTGCGCATCGGATTTATTGCTAAACCGGAAGCTGCCCTGTCCGGCGTCTTTGCTAAAACTGCTCTTGGGACCGAATAAAACAAATCGGGCGGCGCAGGCGAGATTCCCGGCCGCCACGGGGAGACAATGGAGGTAGCTTATGTTTGATCAGTTCAGAGTGTTTGAAACAGAATTTGCAGGCAGAAAGCTTGTGATCGAAACGGGAAAAATGTGCGCGCTCGCGGGCGGCTCCTGCCTGGTCCGCTATGGCGAGACGGTGGTGCTCTGCAACGCGACGGCTTCCCAGAAACCGCGCGATGGGATCGACTTTTTCCCGCTTTCGGTCGACTTTGAGGAAAAACTCTATTCCGTTGGCAAAATTCCGGGCTCGTTTCTCAAAAGAGAGGGCAGGCCCAGCGAAAAGGCCGTTCTGACTTCTCGCGTGGTCGACCGGCCGATCCGCCCGCTGTTTCCCAAGGATATGCGCAACGACGTGTCGGTTGTCATGACCGTGATGGCGGTGGACCCGGCCTGCTCGCCGGAAATTGCGGGTATGGTCGGCGCCTCGATTGCGCTGTCGATTTCAGATATCCCGTGGAAAGGGCCGATCGGCGGCGTGCAGCTCGGCCTGATCGACGGCGAAGTCATCCTCAACCCGACCAGCGAGCAGCGCGAGGTTTCGCAAATGCTCGTTACATTGGCCGGCACCAAGGAGAAAATCGTCATGATCGAGGCGGGCGCCAAAGAGGTTGCAGAGGATGCCATGCTCGATGCGATTCTCAAAGGCCATGAGGAAATTAAAAAGATCGTCGCGTTTATCGAAGACATCCGGGCGCAGATCGGCAAACCGAAGTTCACCTTCGAGTCCAAAGAGGTGCCGCAGGAGATGTTCGACGCGGTGCAGGCGTTTGCAAGCGACCGCGTGAAGGCCGCGCTGGACACCGACGATAAAAATGTCCGCGAGGAACGGCTCGCGCCGATTGTGGAGGACATTCACGCACAGTTTGACGAGCAGTATCCCGAACAGGCGTCCGTGCTCGACGAATGTATCCACAAGCTGCAAAAGTACATCGTGCGCCGTTGGCTGCTCGACGAGGGCAAGCGCGTGGACGGCCGCGGTATGGATGAAATCCGTCCGCTTGCCGCGGAGGTCGGTCTGCTGCCGCGCGTGCACGGCTCGGGCATGTTCACCCGCGGGCAGACCCAGGTGCTCACAATTGCAACGCTCGGCCCGGTGCGCGACGCGCAGATGCTCGACGGCATCGACGACGAGGACAGCAAGCGCTATATGCACCACTATAACTTCCCATCCTATTCGGTCGGCGAAACCAAGCCCTCGAGGGGCCCGGGCCGCCGCGAAATCGGGCACGGCGCGCTGGCGGAACGCGCGCTGGAGCCGGTCATCCCCTCCCAGGAGGAATTCCCATATGCGATTCGTCTTGTCTCCGAAGTGCTTTCGTCAAACGGCTCCACTTCCCAGGGCTCGATCTGTGGCTCCACGCTGGCGCTGATGGATGCGGGCGTGCCGATTAAAGCGCCGGTCGCGGGCATCTCCTGCGGCCTGATTACCGAGGGCGAGCGCTGGATGACCATGGTGGATATCCAGGGCCTTGAGGATTTCTTCGGCGATATGGACTTCAAGGTCGGCGGTACGCACAAGGGCATTACGGCAATCCAGATGGACCTCAAGATCGACGGCCTGACCCCCGAGATCATCCAAGAGGCGTTTGAGAAAACCCGCAAGGCGAGACTGTATATCCTCGACGAGATCATGCTGAAGGCCATTGCCCAACCGCGGCCGGAGGTCTCTAAATA
>CATNEU010000214.1 GCA_950097605.1 uncultured Oscillospiraceae bacterium
GCCAGAGGTTGCGCACGTCGAGGCCGAATTCCTCCTGATAGAACTTTTTCCCATAGTAAATCTGGCGCACGAGCGACTCGCCGCCCGAGAGGTTGACATCCGGCTCGACCCACATTGCGCCCTGCGGCTCCCACCGGCCCTCTTTGACCTTTTGTTTGATCTTTTCATACAGCGCGGGGTAGTATTGCCGCATCGAATCGTAGAGCTGCGGCTGGCTCGCGCCAAAAATATAGTCGGGATACCGGTCCATCAGTTCAATGGCCGTTGAAAAGGTGCGCGCGCCCTTGCGCACCGTCTCGCGGAGCGGCCAAAGCCACGCCAAGTCGATGTGCGCGTGCCCGACCGCGGTAAAGCGCAGTGAGGCGTCCCCGCCGCGTTTTGCCAGTTCGGGCGCCAGGCGTTCTCTGGCCGCCGCAATTTCCTGTTCCGAAAACGTCCGCAGGCTGTTTGCGCAATCGTAAAGCACAAACAGCAGCCGCTCGCGGCGGGCGCAGCCCTCTTCCAGGCATTCCATCAGGTCATAGAGCACCTGCAGGTCGTAGACCAGTTGGCGCGCCGGCTCGTTGCAAACGGCCAGATAGGCCTCCCGCAGCGTGCCGCCTCCCTTGTAATTCCCAAATAGGTCGTTGCAGCCGCAGTCCACCCATAGGTCCACCCGTCCGGTTTCCCGCATCGGCGCGGGCAGACGGTATACGCGCTTGCCCGCGAAGCCCAGATTGGTGTCGAAGGTGGTCTCCACGCAGGTCAGACCCTTGACCGGACAGCCTGTTTCGTCAAACACGCAGCCCTCTCCGTTTACGTCGATCAGCGCGACAAGGTCCGCGCCCCGCGCGCTTGCGGGGATTTCCCCCGTGAACCGGAACCAGGCGCAATCCCAGAGCTCGCCCCACTTTTCCCCGATTTGCAGTGTTTTGTGCGTGCCCTGCATGCGCGCTTCATACGGCAGAGGCTCGGCTGTGACAAACGCCTCCGCAGACAGCGTGCAGAGCCGGGTGTAAACGTTTTCTTTTACCTGGTCGATCATGCGGCGGATTGCCGCGCGCATATGTTCTTTATAATAGGGCATAGACATCCTCCCTCACTTTTATTGTATGCAAAAGCATGGGCCGTTTGGCCTGTTTCCAGCGCAATCGTCCCGGCGATAGAGCAACAGCTCGAAGGCGATTTCAGTCTCCAGCCGGTCCATCTGCATAAGGCGCTGCGAGGTTTCGCGCGGGCTTTTCCAATAATACGGCGTCATTAAAAACAGGTTGTGGATATCCGCGCCGCATTGCAGCGTAATTTCACTTCGGACGTGCCGTCGCCCCAGCAGCCGGAAGCCCTGCAGAGAATAGACCTCCTCGTCGTTCTCATAGGGGTTTTGATAGAGCACCTGCTTGAGCCCGAACAGGTGCCGTCTGCCCGGAATGGCCATCAGCAGCAACCCGCCCCCTTTCAGAACCCTGGCAAACTCTCCCTCGGCGTACGGCGCAAAAATATTGAGCAGCAGATCGGCGCAGCCGTCGAACACCGGCAGGTCGAACAGGCTGGCCACGGCATAACGGCTCTGCTTGTCCCGCTTCGCGGCAATTTGCAGCGCAAATTTGGAGATGTCGAACCCGGCGACGTCCGCCTCTACACCTTCCCGGGCAAGCCGGTCGGCAACGCCGCCGGTATAATACCCCTCGCCGCAGCCCGCGTCGATCACCGCCGGGCGCGCGAGCCCGCGGGCCGAAATCCATTCGGCGGCGGCGTCTGCGATTTCCGAAAGCAGGCAAGCGTAATAGTCTTGGGCCAAAAAATCCCGGCGGGCGCGCACCATCTCCCTGCTGTCTCCCGGAACCTTTCCATGCGTCTTGTTTGCGGGCAGCAGATTGGTGTAGCCGCTGGCGGAGACGTCGAACGCATGGCGCTTTTCACAGCGCAGCGCGCCCCCGTCTGCCGCGAGCGCCCCGCCGCAAACGGGACATCGAAACTGCATCACGTCTTCCTCTCCCCCTTTCCTCCAAATTGCCGCCGGCATCCGCACGCCGTCACGGCGAGATGAAATTGCTGATAAACACCAAGGTGATGGCAATATTGAAGCCGCCGCAGGCCAGAATAAACGTGGCCCTCGAACGCTTTGGCCGTATCGACATCGCCACGATTCCCAGAATGAGGCAGGAAACCGCCAGCACAAACACCAGCAGACCCACTGCGCACTGCATCGAGGTGAACGGCAGATAATTTGAAAGCCAGATGCCGACCGGCGCCTTTGCCAGATTGGCGAGCGGCACCAGGCCAAGCGGCAGCGTACCGATTGCATAGTTGGGCTTGTTCGCCCGCATAAAGATCACAAACATCACGATGGCGATGACAATAATGGCAATGCTCTCAAATTTCATCGTCTCTGTTCCTCCTTTGTCTTGTATGGGAACCTTCCCTGTGCGGTGAACAAGCGTGTGCACTCCAAACGGCTAGGCGCAGGTATCTGCCGGAAACCAGTGAACCGGTAAATGCGGATACCAATACTGCCGCCACTCAAAAAGAAATCGAGGGCAAACTGCGGTCCCAGTCCAAAACGCCATCGGATATAAGCACTGCCTTGGAATCCTTGCACACCTTCTGCATATTGAGCCATTCCAGAAATGCGTCGCTGCGAAACCAGAGGGCGTCTTTGCTGCCGCCGTTTGCACTGTTGTCATGCCAATACGAATGCCTGTTTTCGGGATTTTCCAACCAAGCGTAAAATTCCTGGTAATACTCGTCCATGTTTTGCATCACAACCTGTGGCACATCAACAATATCGGCATCCATATCAAATCGAATCACCAACAGCATCCCTTTGCCCTCCTTACATAGGCACAAAATTTTTGCGTTTTGCGCCATTTCATGCAAACACATTCCGGTTAATTGGTTTCTATTATAATATACCCTGCCACATCCTGCAAGCGCGCCGTGCAAAATTGTGATAATCCGGGCATAACGGGCCATATACTGTTAGTAAGCCCAGGCAAAACGCCGTTTATGATCCCCGTTTTATAAAACAGCGGCTTTGCATATGCAAAACACTGTTTGCTGTCCGGCGCTTTGCCGTTTTTCCGCAATGCGGCCGGTGTTCCGGCGCATAACTGTTTGATAGGAGGCATCGGAGCCATGCTCTGCAAACTTGCCGATCTTCGTTCTAAATATGTCATCAACGTGAAAACCGGCTGCAACCTCGGCACGGTGGACGATATGCAGATCGACACCGAAAACAACAAGGTGGTTGCGGTGGTGATCTACGGCCGTCTGCGCTGCTTTGGACTGCTGGGGCGCTGGGAGGACATCCTGATCCCCTGGGAAAGCATAGACTTCATCGGCGAGGACTCCATTCTCGTTTCGATGTGTTCGGAGAACCAGCCGCCCCGGAGAAGGCGGCGGCGCCTGTATGTGGAAGAATAGAAAAACGCAAAAACGATGCCCGCATGGCCTTGTCACACGGCAAAGCGCATCCTGTA
>CATNEU010000215.1 GCA_950097605.1 uncultured Oscillospiraceae bacterium
GTGCGGGATAATCCCCCGGATGCCGCCGAGATCGAGGATCAGATTGTGTTCGCCGTCGCATACGGTTGCACGGGCCTCGAGAATCCGGCCTGTCAGCATGGCTTCCTTGAGCCCTTGCAGGCTTTTCAAGCTTTCGCGGTTTTCGGGTGTGTCGATCAGCTGTCCCTCCGGCTTGTAAACGGTCATGTATAAAACCTCCCATTTTCTTTTCTATTCTTGAGCGCGAACCTTCTGTTTGCATCGCATTGCCGCCTGGTCCGCCGGCGGGCAGGGCGGGAGTGGCCATGCGGGTATCCGTTTTCATATATATGCGGGCGGCCGCTTTTTATTTCTAGTTTGAAACAGAAAGTGAGGCTTTGTTTAACAGAGACGCCGCGTGTGCAGGCAAACCAGATGTAAAGGCAAAAAGCTTGACAGAGTCGGTGCGTTCGTGTATAATCAAAAAAGCCGTGTAAAGCATTTTGGCTTTACACCAGTGAGGGAGGTTGGCAATATGGCCAAAAACCTCGAGATTTCCATATTGCTGGACTTTTATGCGGACCTATTGACCGATAAGCAGAAGGAGTTCGCCCGCCTGTATTACAACGAGGATCTGTCGCTCGCCGAAATTGCCGAGATGGAGGACATTACAAGACAGGGCGTGCGGGACGCGCTCAAAAGGGCCGAGCATATCTTAACCAATATGGAGCAGACGCTGGGCGTCGCCAAAAACTTTATGGAGATCCGCGAGAAGCTCGCAGATATCGTGCGCTGCGCGCAGGAAATCAAGCAAATGGATACCGGCGGCGCGGCATACGCCGGCCGGATTATACAGGACGCACAGGAACTGCTTGACAAGTATTGAGCGTCGCGTCCAATTGGGAAAGGGATGATGGCAGTTGGCGTTTGAAAGCTTAGCCGATAAATTGTCCGCCGCGTTTAAACGGCTCAAATCCAAGGGAAAGCTGGACGAAGCGGATATCAAGGCCGCAATGCGCGAGGTGCGTTTGGCGCTGCTCGAGGCCGATGTCAACTACAAGGTTGCGAAGGATTTTATTAAAGACGTGACCGAAAAAGCCATGGGCTCCGAGATTCTGGAAAGCCTCACGCCGGCTCAACAGGTCATTAAGGTTGTCAATGAGCAACTGACCGAGCTGATGGGCGGCGAGAACAGCCGGATCGAGTTTGCATCCAAACCGCCGACCGTGCTGATGATGTGCGGCCTGCAAGGCGCGGGCAAAACCACCCATGCGGCCAAGCTCGCGCTCTGGTTTAAAAAGCAGGGGCACCGCCCAATGCTCGTGGCGGGCGACGTTTACCGCCCGGCGGCAATTAAACAGTTGCAGGTGGTGGGCGAAAAGGCCGGTGCGCCGGTTTTTGAAATGGGGCAGGGCGATCCTGTGGAAATTGCCAAGCAAGCGTTGCGCCATGCGAAGGACCACGGCAACGACATTGTCATCATCGACACCGCCGGCCGCTTGCACATCGACGAGCAGTTGATGGACGAGCTGAAAAACATCAAGGCCGCCGTGCAGCCCAACGAAATCCTGCTGGTGGTCGACGCGATGACCGGCCAGGACGCCGTGACAGTCGCGGATTCGTTCAACGCGGCGCTGGGCATCGACGGTGTGATCCTGACCAAGCTCGACGGCGACACGCGCGGCGGCGCAGCGCTTTCGGTCCGCGCGGTTACGGGCAGGCCGATCAAGTTCGCGGGTATCGGCGAAAAACTCGAGGACCTCGAGCAGTTCCATCCCGAACGTATGGCTTCGAGAATCCTCGGTATGGGCGACGTGCTGACGCTGATTGAAAAAGCGCAGAGCGAGACCGACGAAAAGGAAGCGATGAAGCTTGCCAAGCGTCTGGAGGAAAATAAGTTCGACTTAAACGACCTGCTGGAACAGATGCGCGCCATCCAGCGTATGGGGCCGCTTAAACAGGTGATCGGTATGCTGCCGGGTATCGGCAGCCAGATCAAGGATGAGCAGCTCGACCAGGGCGAGGTACAGTTGCGCCGCATCGAGTCGATGATTCAGTCCATGACCAAGGAAGAAAAGGCCAAACCCGCCATCATCAACCCCAGCCGCAAGCGGCGCATTGCGGCGGGCAGCGGCACCAAGGTGGAGGACGTCAACCGGCTGCTGCGGCAGTTCGAGCAGATGCAGAAAATGATGAAGCAGCTCGGCGGCAAAAAGGGGAAGGGCAAACGGCGCAGGATGCCGATGCCGCCCATGATGAGCGGCAAATAAGCCTGCTCGCAAATATTCGCATTCTACCAAGTCAATTGGTGAATATAAAACTTTTACTGATAAACAGGAGGTACAGTGATGGCTGTAAAAATTAGACTGCGCCGTATGGGCGCAAAGAAAGCACCGTTCTACCGCATCGTGGTTGCCGATTCGAGATATCCGCGCGGCGGCCGCTTCATTGAGGAAGTGGGCTACTATGACCCGACCAAGAATCCTACCGTTGTGAAGATCGACGCTGAGAAGGCGAAAAAATGGATTGCAAACGGCGCGCAGCCGACCGATACGGTCAAATCCATTCTGAAAGCCAACGACATCATCTAAGTCGAAAGGTGCTGAGGAATATGAAAGAGCTCCTGATATCCATAGCGGGCGGCCTCGTGGAGGATCCTGCGGCTGTGGCTGTCGACGTCGATGAGCCTGGCGAGGACGGCGTTGTCGTCTACCACCTGCATGTCGCGCCGGACGATATGGGCCGGATCATCGGCAAGCAGGGCAGAATTGCCAAAGCGATCCGCACGGTAATGCGCGCTGCCGCAACCCGTGCAAACGAGAAGATCGCTGTAGAAATTGATTAGAGCATATGGAAAAAGGGAAGGCTGTACACTGTATGGCGCTTTCCTTTTTTGGTTGCGGGCTTTCCGCGGCCGGGGCGCCGCACGGGGCGTTTGCCCCGGTTGCAGGGAAGCCCGCAACCGGAAAGGGCGGCTATGAGAAAACAGTTTCTTGAAATTGGAAAAGTTGTGACAACCCACGGCATCCGCGGCGAACTGCGAGTGCAGCCCTGGTGCGACGACGCTTCGTTTTTCTGCGGGTTTGAAACACTGTACCTTGAAAAGGGAAAAAAACCGATGGAGATCGAGCGCAGCTATCCGCACAAAAATGTTGTCGTGGTGAAATTTCGCGGCATTGATACCGTAGAACAGGCGCAGAAGCTCCGCAGCCAGGTAATCTATCTCAACCGCGACGATGTTTCATTGGACGAGGGCTGCTATTTCCACCAGGATTTAATCGGCTTGCAAGTGGTAGACGCGGACGACCCGCAGAAGGAGTACGGCGTTTTGAGCGATATCTCGGAGACAGGCGCCAACGATGTGTACCATGTCAAGGATAAAACGGGCAAAGAGCGCTATATTCCCGCAATCCCCGACGTTGTGGTCGAGACCGACCTCGACGCGGGCTGCATGCGCATCCGGCCGCTGAGGGGGTTGTTTGACGATGCGGATTGACATT
>CATNEU010000216.1 GCA_950097605.1 uncultured Oscillospiraceae bacterium
ACGCAGACGACACGTCGGTTCTCGCTAATTTTTCCTACAGTATCGGTATTGAAGGATTTAGTGTTACATATAGGCCAACCACAAGCCTTCGGGAAAAAGCGGATCAATTTGACCTGAATCCCAATTGAAAGGATTTTATTTATGAATATGCCGCTTTCATACAAAAAAGAAACCGCCATGATTGTAATTGGCCTTCTTCTGTTTGCAGGCAGTATACTATGGATCATTCTGGGTACGATTCCTCCCAAATCTGCAGGGTTGTTCGAGCAGATCAGGGAAAACTGGCCGCTGGGGAAGGAGCTAAGAATTGCCGTAATGATCGATCCATCGGTTAGCTCTCCACAAGATACGATTTACACGCAAGTAGAAGATACAGACCGAATTATAGAAAGTCTTAATAGCTTGGAATCAAGAGTACAGCAGGTCTGTGAAACAAAAGAACCGATCTACTTTCTTCCCCAACCGTGCAGCCTGTATTTTCTGGGAACCGATATGGGTCCCATCTACATCATGGGAAATCTGATCCTATACAACGCAAATCAAACCGACCGGTATCCGCAAACCTATGTCTACATTCTAGACAAACCCATCTCCGACGAGGAAATTGCCTGGATCCTGGGCGGGAGCGCGGCGGAGTCCGCCGCATGATACGAATTGTAGGTCATAAGATAAGAGCTTGCAGCAATGCTGCAAGCTCTTATCTTATGACCATACTCAGAAAATATATGTTTTTCCGACGGCCCAAATCAACCTCCCGCTCGTTTCAGTCCCGGTCTCCTGCTGTGGCAGAACTCGGTCATTTGGTCCCAATAGCGCTTGGGCATGTGCGACATGCGGCATTTGGGGTTGTAGCGGCTTTCAATGGCAACCGCTTCGTAGTATTCGCACCACAAATCCCGGTAGGCCAGTTCCTCCTCGTCCGGAGCCTCCATCACAAACGAGTCCACCGGCACAATGGCGGACTGTCCCGGCCGGTAGACAAGCGCCATGCCGTGTTCCGCGTCATAGATCAAAAACGCCTCCTCGGGATACCGGTCGATAAAATGCGGGGCGATCAGCGGCAGCACCTGGTTGCGCGGTTTGATCACACTCGCCAGCACCCGCCCCGACATCGAAAAACGGATGAACTGCTTATACCGGTGGCTTTCGTTGAACAGATGCCGCTCGGCTTTCAGCAGCGTGGACACGGTGTCGTCCGTCAGGTGGCGCATGACGTTGGGACCCATGGCAAATCCAAGCTGCAGAAACCGCAGCATATACAGCTCCTTTTGCTCTAAAAACGTCAAAAAAACGTGCTCGATAAGCTGCAGCGCCTCGCTGGAAATTCTGCGGGGGACCCCGCGGCGCACCCGTTCCGCTTTGTCCAGCTCGGTCTCAATCGTCCGGGGCGGCTCGAGCGTCAGTTGCGGCGCGTCGAGCGGGCGGATATCGAACGGCGTCTCCTTCCTTGCAAAGCTCTCAAACACACAACACCAAAAGCCCTCAAGGGTGCCGTCGTATGCGTAGGTTACGCTCCTGCTTGCAAACACGCCCGCACCTCCTCCGCTCCAATATGCCCTTTGGAAAACAGGCTGAGCTGCTCATACTGCGGCGGAAACTGCCGCGACACAAAGTCCAGCCCCTGCTGGGAAATCAGGCTGCGCAGCATACTGTCCTGTGTGATGCGCAGCCCCTCGTTGAGCTTGCCGCCGACCGTGATAAAATACTGCGCCCTTTTGAGCACCACCCCAATTTTCTTCAGCCCCGCATAGCTCAGCGGCCCAACACGGCGGGCCGTTAAAATCCGCTTCGCGCTGGTGACGCCGATGCCCGGCACCCGCAGCAACTCCTCATACGGCGCGCGGTTTACCTCCACGGGAAACCGTTCCATGTGGTTCAGCGCCCAGTTGCACTTGGGGTCCACAAGCGGGTTGAAGCTCTGGTGCTGTTCATCAAGAAGTTCGTCCGCCTCAAAGCCATAAAAGCGCAGCAGCCAATCCGCCTGGTACAGGCGGTGCTCCCGGAGCAGCGGAGGCGGCGTGCCGGTTGCCGGCAGCAGCGGGTTGGTGGACACCGGCAGATAGGCCGAAAAAAATACCCGTTTGAGCCGGTATTTTTTATACAGCGCGCTGCTGAGCTTCAAAATCTGATAGTCGCTATCGCCGGTTGCGCCAATAATCATCTGGGTGCTCTGCCCGGCAGGGGCAAATTTCGGTGCGTGGCGGTACTGCACCAGGTCCTTTTTATTTTCAGAGAGCTTTCCGGTAATAAACCCCATGGGCTTTAAAATGGAGGCCTTGGACTTATCCGGCGCCAGCAATTGCAGGCTTTTCTGGCTGGGCAGCTCGATATTGACGCTCATGCGGTCCACCAGCATGCCCAGCCTGGTCAGCAGCTTTTCATCCGCGCCCGGGATGGCCTTGGCGTGGATATAACCGAAAAAACGGTACTCCTGCCGCAGGATTTCAATGGTTTTGATCATCTGCTCGCAGGTGTAATCGGGACTTTTGATGACGCCGGAACTCAGAAAAAGTCCTTCTATATAATTCCGCTTGTAAAAATGGATGGTGAGGTCGGCAAGCTCGCGCGGCGTAAAAGCAGCGCGGGGCAGGTCGTTGCTGCGCCGGTTGACGCAGTACGCACAGTCGTATACACAGACGTTGGTCATCAGCACCTTGAGCAACGATACGCAGCGCCCGTCGGCCGAAAAGGTATGGCAGATGCCGCAGCCCACCGCGTTGCCGATTCCCTGCCTGCCGTTTTGCCGGTCCACACCGCTGGAGGTGCAGGCAACGTCATACTTTGCACTGTCGGTCAAAATTTTGAGTTTCTCGAAAATATCCATCCAAATCCCTCCCATGGGTTTAGTATACACTCGAACATATGTTTTAGTCAAGAAAAACCGAACAAATATTCGCACAAGTCATAGAAAACCGCTGTTTTACGCTGCGTTTCCAGTACGGCATCCTGACACTAAAAAAGCTGTACAGAAAAATTTTCAAAAAAGCTGCGCGGTAGGTTGCATTATTCAGTAGTGTATAGTATACTATAGGCAATCAAGCGGATATTGGGCAACAAACTACTGAACAATACTCTGTAGTGAACCATGTGCGCCTGCTAGAAAATGCGCACAGGATACCGGCCGCGAAAGGGTGATACTTTGAACATACAGTTTAAAAAAGGCGTGCTGGAGCTCTGCGTTCTCTCGCTGCTCAAGGAGTCGGATAAATACGGCTATGAGCTGGCCGAGGCTATCGGGCAGGAAATTGCAATCGCGGAGGGCACCATCTACCCGCTGCTGCGGCGGCTCCGCAAAGAGGGCTACTTCGATGTGTATATCAAGGAGTCCAGCGAAGGGCCGCCCCGGAAATACTACCGGCTTACGCGGAAAGGTTTGGACATGCAGGCGGTTCTGTATGACGAATGGGTGCATTTTTCGGGAAAGGTCTTGCGGCTGATCGACCGCCCGAAGGC
>CATNEU010000217.1 GCA_950097605.1 uncultured Oscillospiraceae bacterium
AGCTCATTAAAACGGTTTTGATCCTGTCGGCGGCAGCGGTTGCCGCGGGTATTGTGCTCCCGCTGCTGCAAAACCGCAGCGGGAATCTGCTGGCGGACGCTTTGCGCTATGTGAATGCCGGCTGGGTGGGCTGGACGCCGGTGTTTGGTTGGATGAAGCTGAGCGTGCAGTCGGTTTTCTCGGCCGCGCCGCTGCCGGCGCTTGCGGGTATCGGCCTTACGGCCGCCTATGTCTGTGCGCTCGTATTTGCTATGACGCGCCGGAACGCAGATTTTTATGAAGACGTGCTGCAGGCGACCGAGGTGTCCTTCACGGCGATCACCGCCAAGAAGGAGGGGCAGATGCGGGATGTTTTGCCTGCCAAAGTCAAGGTTGGCAAAACCGGCCTGGGCCGCGGCCGGGGTGCAAGCGCGTTTTACTATAAGCACCTGCTTGAAAACCGCCGCGCCCGGTTGTTGATCCTGGACACCACCTCGCTGATTTTTATTGGTACCTCGATCGTATTTTCGGTGTTTATGCGGGATATGGGTATCATTGGCATCTTTGCCTTCTGCACCTATATGCAGATTTTTTCGTCCATGACAGGGCGGTGGCTCAAGGAGCTGCTGTTGCCCTATGTCTATATGGTCCCGGAAAGCCCGTTTCGCAAACTGCTGGGCATTTGCCGGGAAAGCGTGTTGAAGGTCTGTGTGGAGGCGGCGGTGCTGTTTATCCCCATCGGACTGATTCTGGGCCTTTCGGTTTTCGAGATCCTTGCCTGTATTGCCGCGCGCATCGGCTTCGGCGTGCTGTTTATTGCCGGCAACATTCTGATTGAACGCGTGCTGGGCTCGATGGTCAGCAAGACGCTTATTGTTTTCCTCTATTTTATCATCATGATTCTCATTGCGGCCCCGGGCATTGTATTGGGTGTGGGAGCTGCGCTGCTGTTTCCGGCTGGAGGAGCCGTGGTGCTTCCCATGCTCAGCATGTTTGTTTGGAACACGCTGGCGGCGGTGCTCATTGTTTATTTGTGCAGAAATATCCTCGACTATGCGGAGCTCAACAACCGCTGAGGCATTTTTCGGGGAGCGGAAGCAAGGCGGAGCAGGACCTGTTTGGGTCCTGCTTTTTGTCTGTTGCCATCTGCCGCTGTAGAAAACCCATGCAATGGCCGCCCGGCTGCATTTGGATTTCGCGCTGCACAGAGGTGCGGCGCTTTTTTGTTTGGAGCCGGAAAACAGCAGGATACCAGCCCGTATAGCGGACGCCCCAAATTATTGATATACAATTTGTGAAATGAATTGGAAAATAGATGAAAAGGAAGTTTTATATCGGCGGTATGCAAAAGCTGTACAAGAGTAAAATATGTTAATTAAACAATTTTTTTAAACGTTTTTATTCATTTAATACAAAAAAACAGTTAATAACAAAATGATATGTACAAATTATATAACTACTGCTATAATAAGTATGAACATTTAGCGCAATGTAATCAATTGGTTTATTTTTGATACAGCATGCGTTATTTGTGTGTGTACGGAACCCCCGCCGCGCAGGCGGCGCGGCAACCAGACAAATTAGGAGAGTGAAGAGAATGGACAAGCGAAAAACCTGGATCAAACGGGTTATCGCGGCAGCTTGCTGCACGGCAATGGCCGTGACGATGCTGCCAACCGGCATGGTTCTGCAAACCGGGGCCTCGCCGGAGGTATTGCTCAACGACAATGCCAAAAACATCATCCGCCCCCTTGTTCCCACCTTTGAAACCGAACAGCTCTTGGCCTTCGAGACGGGCACGTATGCGGACGACCCGTATGTGAAGAGCACGGTGCCGTTAAAGCAGGGACGCTATCAAGCGCCGTTTGTGAACGACTGGGCAAACGACAAAGCAAAGGTTGCAACCCTGACGATCAACAGCAAGATGGACGACGTTGCCAATGCATACGCCTTTACCCATTGGCAGTATATCGACGTCTCCGGTTTCTGGGGACCGAGCGACGGCTGGGGCTTTGTCAAGCCGCCTGTGCCGGACTTTGTGGACGCCGCGCATAAAAACGGCGTGCCCGCGCTGGGCCAGGTCTTTGTAGTCAGCCCCTATGAGCTGGCCGTGAAGATGCTGCAAAAGGACGAAAACGGACGGTTCCCGTTTGCGGATAAGCTTGTGGAGCTGCAAACCTACTATGGCTTTGACGGCTGGTTTTTCAACTTCGAGCACTCGCTGAACGGCGACAAACAGTCGGCGAGCCGCGTGAAGGAATTTTTGGCCTATCTGCAGGAGGTCAAGCCCGAAGGCGGCCACGTTCAGTGGTACGACGGCCTGACCAACGACGGCGACCTTGGCTATCAGAACATGCTCAACGACAACAACAGCGACTATTTCCAGTGGGGAGACAAACGCACGAGCGACAGTATGTTTGCGAACTACTGGTGGTCGGCTTCCGCGGGACAGATCTCCAGCGACACGGCGACCAAGCTCGGCAGAGACCCGTTCGACATCTATCAGGCGCTGGAGCTGCAAAGAGGAGCCGCCTATAACGACACGACCTTCCCCTCCAAGGACACCGCCTTCTTCCCGAAGCGCGAAGCAAAGGCTTCGCTGGGCCTGTTTGTGCCGAGCTCCACGCTGACGATGTCCGGCTCTCCCGAGGAGTTTTTGATCCATGAAAACCGCCTCTGGACCGGCTTCACGGGCGACCCGAGCAAGCCGGATATGAACGCCCGGTGGAAGGGCTTTTCCACCTTCATCAATGCGCGCACCGTGCTCGACACCGAGACGTTCACCACCCACTTCAGCACCGGCCAGGGCTATGGCTACTATCTGCACGGCGTGAACTGCAAAGACGGCGAATGGTCCAACTTCAGCATGCAGGATATCATGCCGACCTGGCGCTGGATCGTGGACACCGAGAGCAGCAAAAAGCTGGTTCCCGAAATCACGTTTGACGACGCCTATTACGGCGGCTCCTCGCTGGGCGTCACCGGCGACACCGAGGCGGGCAAGCCTGTTACAATGCGCCTGTATGCCGCCTATATGCCTGCAACCGGCAACCAGGAGCTCTCCGTGACCTATAAAACGCCGCTGGACGCGGCCGGGCTGCAGGTTGGCCTCAAGCTCGCGGGCACCAACGACCGCGACTTCAACGAGGAGTACACCTGGTTCGACGTTCCGGCCGGCACGCCGGGCGAATGGAACACGGCCACCTTTGACCTTTCCGATTACGAAGGCCGCTATATCCGCGAGTTCGGCCTGCAGGCGACCACCGAGACGGATGTGGACGGCTATGCGCTGCACATCGGCGAGCTTGCCATCCGGGATACCGAACAGGCCGCCTATCAGGGCGCGGTATCCAACGTCGTGCTCGATGAGACCTCGTTCCCGTC
>CATNEU010000218.1 GCA_950097605.1 uncultured Oscillospiraceae bacterium
GAACACAAGGACGCGACGGTGGACCAGCGCCAGATCGACGAAATCAACTCGGGCGCCTTCTGGTTTAAAACCCGGGACCTGATCCAGGTGCTCGGCACACTCACAAACAACAACGCCCAGGGGGAATACTACCTGACCGATGCGGTGTCCGGTCTGATCGGCGCAGGCAAAACAGCCAACGCGTTTATTGCCTCGAACGCCGATGTGGTGCTGGGTGCGAATGACCGCGTGGGCCTGCACGCAATCAATGAGATTGCCAGAAACCGCATCATTTCGGAGCATATGCAAAACGGTGTGGATTTTGTGTGCAACGACGGCATTATCATCACGCACAACGTGAAGATCGGCTGCGATACGATGATCCTGCCGGGCACCGTCCTCCGCGGGGATACGGTGATTGCATCCGATTGCATCATCGGGCCGAACGCCGTTCTCGACGACTGCTCCGTCGGCAGAGGCGCGCGCATTTCGCATGCGTCCTGCAAAAACTGCACGATAGAGCCCGAACAGAACGTGGGGCCGTATGAACAGTGGATAGATGGACATAAGGTCAAATAAACGCAGGGAAACGGACGGCTGTGCAGCTTGTTGCACAGCCGTTTTCAGAAAATAGACGCAGGCGATGAAACAGAGGGGAGCTAGCAACATGAAATTTCACGGAAAAGAAATCAAAATCTTTGCGGCAAACTCCAATATGCCGGTGGCCAAGCAGATTGCGGCCTGTCTTGGACTGCCGGTCGGCAAAAGCGAAGCGGGTACCTTCTCGGACGGCGAAATCGCGGTTTCGATCCAGGAATCGGTGCGCGGCTCGGATGTGTTTGTGGTACAGTCCACCTCGCAGCCGGTCAACAACAATTTGATGGAGCTGCTGATTATGATTGATGCGTTCAAACGCGCATCGGCTGCGCGGATCACCGCCGTAATCCCCTATTTCTGTTATGCGAGGCAGGACCGCAAGTCCAGGGCCAGGGACCCGATTTCGGCAAAGCTCGTCGCCGACCTGATCACGACGGCGGGCGCCGACCGGGTGCTGACAATGGACCTGCATGCGCCGCAGATCCAGGGCTTTTTCGACATCCCGGTGGACCATCTGCTCGGCGTGCCGATTCTTGCCAAGCACTTTGCGCGCAAGTTTGCGGATAAAAACGACACCGTGGTGGTTTCGCCCGACCTGGGTTCGGTGACCAGGGCGCGCAATTTTGCGCAGCGCATCGAAGCGCCGATTGCCATTGTGGACAAGCGCCGGCCCAGGGCCAATGAATCACAGGTAATGAACATCATCGGTGATGTGAAGGGCAAACGGGTCGTCATTGTGGACGACATGATCGACACGGCGGGCACCCTTGTGGGCGCGGCCGCCGCGATGCTTGAAAAGGGCGGCGCCAGAGAGGTGTATGCCTGCGCGACGCACGGCGTGCTTTCGGGCCCCGCGATCGAACGGATTGAAAACAGCGTGATCAGGGAACTTGTGATCCTCGACACCATCGCGCAGCCCGCCGCTAAAAAACTGGATAAGATCACCGTGCTGCCGGTCGGCCCCGTATTTGCCGAGGCAATCGAACGCATTTATGAGGACAAGCCCATTTCCAACATGTACGACTGAGTCCCGGAACGCCAGAGCGATCCTGAGAGCCGCAGAAAGGGCCTATCGCGTTCAATCGCGAAAAGTCCTCCCTGCGGCTGTTTTTTCTTACATTTTTGTAATTTGCATAACCATTTTGTTTGCGATATACTTGTTTCCAGAAGGAATTTTTGCACAGACGGTCGAAAGCCGAAGCTGTGCACAATTCCGGCTGGTTCGGGCTGTCGGAACCTTTTCGGGCCGGTGCGGTATACTGAATACAAAAGACCGGCGCGGGGAGGGATGGACAGTGGATAAAGTGCTGCAAACCGAGCGGCTGCTGCTGCGCAGGCTAACCGAGGGCGACTGGGCGGATCTCTGCGAGATCCTGCGGGACGCCGAGACAATGTATGCTTACGAGCATGCTTTTTCGGAACAGGAGGCGCGCGCCTGGCTGCAAAACCAGTTCGCACGGTATGCGCGCGACGGGATTGGCCTCTGGGCTGTGACCAGCCGGGAAACCGGCGCTTTCCTGGGCCAGGCGGGGCTGACCTGGCAGGATGCGGGCGGAAAAAGAGAGCTCGAAATTGGCTATCTGTTCAAGCGCCGGCACTGGCACAACGGCTATGCAGCCGAGGCGGCCTGCGGCTGCCGGGACTATGCGTTCGGCACGCTGGGACATCCCCGCGTGGTTTCAATCATCCGGACCAACAACTATGCCTCGCAGCGGGTGGCCCAGCGTATGGGCATGCGGCGCGAGAGACAGTTTGTCAAACACTACTACGGCATGGATATGCCGCACTATCTCTATGCGGTGCAAAAGGCGCGCTGACGGGCCGCCCGCATCCACTAGTACGAACATCCACCTGAGACACGGCATCGGAGGGACTTACCATGTTGACAAAACAAAAAAATCTGCAAACATCTGAGTCGTCCGAGAACGAGAGACCTTTCGCACAGGGCCTGAATTTTTATAAGCTTTTCTGGATTTTCTTCATAGGTTCCATTGGCGGGGTGATCGTCGAGACGGTCTGGTGCGTCATCCGCACCCACACGATTGAAAGCCGCGCGGGCGTGCTCTATGGCCCGTTCAACCCGGTCTACGGCATCGGAGCGGTGCTGCTGACGCTCTGCCTGTACAAGCTTGCAAATACAAATGGAGTCCTGGTGTTTTTATGCGGCACACTGCTGGGCGGCGCGTATGAATATGTATACAGCTATGTTGAAGAATATATGTTTGGAACGGTCTCCTGGGAATATACCGGCTCGTTTATGAGCATCGGCGGCAGGACCAACCTGTTTTATGCGTTGATGTGGGGCATGCTGGGCCTTCTGTGGATCAAAGAGGTCTATCCCCGCCTCTCCAGGCTAATTGAGAGAATTCCGATGAATATTGGAAAAATCTCTACCTGGGCGCTTGCGGTGTTTATGACCTTCAATATGGGAATATCGCTGCTTGCCGTGGACCGGCAGGCCGACCGGCGTGCGGGTATTCCGGCAGATAACATTGTGAGCGAATTTTTGGATAGGCACTATAACGATACGTTTCTCGAGCAGATTTATCCCAACACGCAGTTTGTGAAATAGGGGTTTGCTTTTATATAACCAAACAGGGAGGCGCATGTGATATGCGCCTCCCTGTTTGGTTATAATTTTTTTGGAAAGCTTGCTTTGTATGCATGCGTCTTTTTGTTTGTTGCTCGGGGCGTGATGGGGATATTTTTTGTAGCTCATTTTTATTGCTTTTTGATTCATCTCTCTTTTAGTTTGTCGCTCGGGCCGCGACAGGCCCATCCTTTTT
>CATNEU010000219.1 GCA_950097605.1 uncultured Oscillospiraceae bacterium
TGAAAGCCGAGCGGCAGCGCCGCGAGGCCATCCTGCGGGCAGAGGGCGAGAAAAACAGCAATATCCTGGTTGCTGAGGGACAGAAACAGTCTCAGATTCTGCAGGCGGAAGCCGAGAAAGAAGCCCAGATCCTGCGAGCGGACGCCGTGAGGGAGCAGAAAATTCTGGAGGCGCAGGGCGAGGCGGAGGCCATAATGATGGTGCAGCGCGCGCTCGCCGACAGCCTCAAGCTGCTCAACGAGGCCTCTCCGAACGAACAGGTCATTGCGCTCAAGAGCCTGGAGGCGTTTGCCAAGGCGGCGGACGGCAAAGCCACCAAAATCATCATTCCCTCTGAGATACAGTCCCTCGCGGGGCTTGCCGCCTCTTTCAAAGAGGTGATCACACCGGAGAAGACGATGCAATAATTGCGAAAGCGTTCTAATAAAATGTCCATACCCATTTTTCAGTGGGTATGGACATTTTTTGCTGTCGGAAAAGTTTTACAACAACTCTTCACATATGTGCAGTACTTTTAGCCTACAGAGGCATTATGTGTAGAAAAAACTATACATTATGTGAGTGGAAAATACTTGATATTATGCTGTAAAAGTATCTTGATAGGATATATTTGGAGTATATTTGTCATGACATATATAAATATATAAAAACTTTTGCTTAATTTTTGGATAATTCTCACGAAATATTCATTGGAAATATGGCAGAATAGCAATGGACAAACAGTTAAAAAAATGCAATAATAAGTCGGAAGAACATTCATGAATACATGTGCCTGTTTGTCAGCTTTTTCTATACATTTTCTATGTTTAAAAGCGTGTGCAAAGAGGCGCATTGTCTTCGGTGTTTATCGAAAAAAGAGGAGGATACTGATGTCACACAAACAAAAGCTTCGCACTGCTTTGAAACGTGTTGTCGCCGCCGCCTGTGTGGCGGGCATGGCCATCACCATGCTGCCGGCGCAAAACCTGTTTCCAAAAGCAGCGGCATCGCACAACAAGGGGTACGATGCCAAGGAGTCTCTCAAGCCTTTGCTGAGAGGTTTCAGTATGGATTCTCTGATGGCCTGGGAGCCTGAAAACGATCAGGACGTCGAGTATAACTCGAGTTCCGTCGCGCTCAGGGACCGCTATGAAGGCCCTCTGATGAATCCCAACGCCACCCATGAAGCCAAGGCGCTCAACAACGGCCTGGCCAGCATGGACGGCACCAATCAGAACCCGCAGGGCGGCGATTTCTCGAATGCATACGCCTTTTCCTACTGGCAGTATCTGAACGAGTTCGCCTATTGGGGCTCGGGTACTTCCGAGGGCCTGATCATTGTTCCGTCTTCGGATATGATCGACGCGGCGCACAACGCCGGCGTTCCGATCACCGCTACGCTGGGCTTCCCCTGGGCGCAGTCGAGCCCGGAGCTTGCCAAAATGCTCACCAAGAACGCGGACGGCACCTTCCCGTATGCGGACAAGATGATCGAGCTCTGCGAGACCTATGGTTTCGACGGCTATTTCTGGAACCAGGAGGCATCGGCAACCGGCATCAGCGGCCAGGCGGCCGGCGTTCTGGTCAGAGACTTCATGGCCTACATGGTCAACAATTTTGAAGGCAACTGCACGAGCTGGTACGACGCACAGTCGAACTACAATTACGGCGGTCAGAACAGCCTGAACATGAGCAACAACTGGTTCTTCAATTACTATGACGACGCCAACCAGAAATGGCAGAAGACCAGCGACCACTTCTTTATCAACTACGGTTGGGGTTCCGGCACCGTCAGCACCGCAAAACAGACGGCGCTGTCCCTGAACAGAAGCCCGTTTGACGTCTGCGTCGGCCTCGAAGTGCAGCAAAACGGTATTGAAACCGCTTTCAGAATGCCGACGGATTCCAATGGCGTGATGCAGACCTCCGTTGCATTTTTCTGCCCGAACTCGACCCACGCGAAATCGGTGACCATGGAAGAGTTCTACAAAAACGACCGCGATTTCTGGGTCGGCAAGTCCTGGGATCCGCGCGTGAAGACCAACGCGCATCAGTGGAAGGGCGCTGCGCAGTATATGGCGGACGCCACCGCGAACAACGACCTGCCGTTTGTTTCGAGCTTCGATCTCGGCCAGGGCCGTAAGTACTTTGAAGAAGGCGAGCTGGTCCGTGACAGGGATTGGAACTGGCGCGGCATCCAGTCGGTTGCGCCGACATGGACTTGGGTTATCGACTCCGAAGGCTCCAAGCTCGCTGCGGAATATGATTTCCAAGACGCTTACAACGGCGGTACCTCCGTGCAGTTCACCGGTAAGCTCGACGCGGGTAAGGACAACCGCATCAAATTGTTCAGCACCAACCTCAAAGCGGACAACGACCTCAAGGTCAGCGTGACCTATAAGACCCCGAACGACGGCTCCAAACTCCAGGTTGGCCTTGCAATCGCAAACAGCCTTGAGGATGCGAGCTACGACGAGTCTTCGTTTACATACTTTGACCTCGACGCGGCTGTTCCGGGCGAGTGGACCACCTCCACAATCACGCTTGGCGAAGAATACCGCGGCAAGACCATTGCCGGTATCGGCCTGAAGGTGATGAGCGACGCGGATATCGCGGATTATACGCTCAACATCGGCCAGGTAGCCATAGAAGAGGCCGGCAAAACGGATAAAACCCTCCCGGCTCCGCAAAACGCAAAGTTTACAGACACCATGGAGAAAACCTCCGGCCAGACCGAATTCCGCCTCTCGTGGGATCGCGTCGCGGATGACGACGTCAATCTCTATGAAGTCTACCGTGTGGAGAATAATGGAACCCGTACGCTGCTCGGCGCCACCAGAAACAGAGTGTTCTATGTATCGCCTGTTATACGTGAAGCCGGCGAAAACAGCTTTAATGTGGAAATCGTACCGGTCAGCAAGTCCTATGTGCGCGGCACACCGGCTACATTGACCTATAATTGGAGTACCCCGGAAGGCGATACCACACTGAGCGATCTCACGGAATATGAAAACTTCTGTCTGTTCCGCCCGGTTACCTTCAGCGACCAGAACGAAGCAGAGCCGGCAGTGAAGGCTGTGGACGGCGTTACGTTTAACTTAAGGCGCGGCACGACCATGGGACTGGTGGGAGAGTCGGGCTGCGGCAAGACCACCACGGGACGTACTATCTTACGCCTGTCCGGGGAGAAGACCGGCGGGCAGGTGCTGTTTAACGGCAAAGAGGTTTATGACCTTTCAGGTAAAGAGATGCGGGCTATGCGGACGAAGATGCAGATCATCTTCCAGGATCCCTTTTCCAGTCTCTCTCCGAGACTGCCGGTAGGCGAGATCATCGGTGAGGCGGTGCGG
>CATNEU010000220.1 GCA_950097605.1 uncultured Oscillospiraceae bacterium
CCCGTCCTTCGCAGCGGCGCTGTCCGCCTTGGGCACCGGAATCGCAAATTTGACCAGCCGGTCGGGCAGCACCTCGCTGACGCGCCCGTCGGTGTGATACACGCCGGTGAACAGGCACTTGCCGTACCCTGTGATGCGCGCAACCTCGCCCTCGGGCGAGGTGCCCCGCGACGGAATCGGCCGCAGCACCACAAAGTCCCCCGGCATTGCGCCATTGAGCGCCCGGCCCGGAATAAACACGTCGGGCGACGGCTCCGCGTCGGCCTGCTCCTCGTCGGCAACCGGCCTGGCAAACCCGAACGTACCGTTTAGTTTGACAATCTGCGCGGGGATCAGCCCCAGCGCTTTGGTCAGTGTATAGCGGCCGCGCTGCGGGTAGACCGTACCATTTTCTTCCAATTCTTGTAGGCATTCGCTGAACTGGCCGAACTCATTCCGGCGAATGTTCAGCTTCTTTTTTATGTCCATAAAACCAAGCGGTTGCTTGGTATTTTCCGCAAGCAAATGCAGAATACGCTGTTGTATTTTTTCATTCATAGAGTCTTTAAACCTTTCCCATATAAATTGCTGTCCCTCCGGTTTTATTCTGTGCAGAATTCCCGGATCGCATACGACCAATCTTCTACTTCACAAACAACAAGCCCTGCGATATTACTCGCAGGGCTTTGCGCCGAACGTTTTCAAAAGCATTCTACTTCACATAAACATTCACGAGATTCACCGCAAGCGTGAGCACAAAGAAGATAACGGCAGTGATCTTTGTCAGTCTTGCGAGCTTCGCTTCCTTTGTGTTTCCTTCGTTTCTGCCGAAATAGGACTCGGTAGAAGCACCCGTCAGCGAATTCATATTTGCGCTTTTTTCCTGCAACATAATTACGATAATCAGGAAGACGGCGGAGAGAATCAGCAGAATTCCGCAGATAATATCGAAAGCACCCATGTTTACACCTCCATATAGCAACGTTGTTTGGTTCAGAATCATAAACTGGATGCCTGCGGCTCGTCCCGTTTGGCCGTCCACAGAGAAAACCAGTACTTTTGATATCATAGCATATTTGGCCGAATTATGCAACCACTACCCGGCAGAAAAAAACGCGGCGCTTTTCCAAAAATTTGCTTGGTTAATATCCTTCCAGACCGCCATACTACTAGAGTATTACAAAAGAATCTTTCCATTGCGTTTGCATTTTGTAATAACAAAGCCCGAAGAGTTTTCGGGCTTTTTTTATGCCCATTTTTTAGGCGCGGCCCCCATTCGCCCCGGCTATGCGCTTATCAATATAGGACACCACCTGTTCCAGCGCCTGCTCATAGTCGTCTTGGATCACAAAGCAGGGCACGCCGGCGGCCGCGCAGGCATCCCGGAGTTTTGCATTCTGCCTAATAAACGGTTCGCGATCCAGATCTCCGGGAAACTTGCGCGTTTCGATTGCATTCTCATACCCGATGATCTGTGCAAACTGCGCACGTATGTACGCCTCCGAAAATGCAAGGTAAACCGCCGCCAGATCGGCGCGGTCATATTGTTTCACCTGTTCCGGCGGGAGATAACACCCCTCCAGAACGAGATTCTGCCTATTTTCCAGGCAGGTATCCACGATCCCTTTCAGCACGCCCCAAAGCGCGCGGGAGATGGCCGCGTCGCTGTCGAGCGCCGTGAACCCACAGCCGGTATAGCCACGAATCAGGCCCATTTTGATGTGGTCAATGCTGGTGTATGGAAAATGGTATTTCTCCAGCAGTCTTTGTGCCAGCAGGGTCTTTCCGGCGTGGCTCACGCCGCCGATCAATAGCACCATGGTGTGTATCCTCCTGTTGCCGTTCATACGTGTCGTTTGTTCTTCTGAACTTTTCGATTTATCTTTTCTCGGGCTCGTCGCTCGGGCCGCGATGGGCCTTTTGTTTTTGGCTTGGTTCTTCTTAACCTTTATATTCATCTTTCTTTGAGCTTGTCGCTCAGGCCGCGACGGGCCCATCCTTTTTCGTGAAGAAAAAGGATGCAAAAATTCAGTTAAGGGGTGCCGCTACCTTCCTCCATTGGACTCTACGCCGTATTCGGATAGGCAATGGGAGACAGCGCGGCGGTCGCGGAAAGTACGACGTTCGGTCGGAAGACGCGCCCCTTAACAATTCCCCAGCCGTGCCCAAGTAGGGATGCCTTTAGATGGTTTTCTGCAAGGGAGGGGCTGATTTTTGCATTTCCCCTCCTTTGCAGTCAGCCCTCTTAAACCTGCATAACTTCCCTTCTGGAACGGGGATCGTGAAGGGGGCAGGCCCGCGACCCACCACAAACCTTCCCGCGACCGCTGTTTCCCCGCCCTTTGCTGTACTGTGTACGGCGTACAGTCAAATGGAGCGGCGCCGTTCGCCCCCTTGACCAGCCTTTTTGCATCCTTTTTGGGCTGCGCCAAAAAGGATGGGCCGGTCGCGGCATGAGCGACAAACTATAGGAAAAAGAATCAAAGAGCTATATGCAAAACCTGTTATACAAAAAGGATGGACCCACCGCACGCCTGCGAGACAAACCAAAAGCAAGATGAATTCATCGGTTCAAAAAAGCAACGACTGTATAAAAAGTTTCCCCTCCTTTTTATGAAAAGGAGGGGAAAACTTTTTATCACAGAAGCGTTGTCTGCTCCTCCACATCCTTGGGAGAGAGCATCGCGCCGCGGGCCGGCAGCGATTTGGCCCGGTAGCGGCCCGGGTTTTCAAATTCCTCGGGCCGCAGCGGATGCAGGTCCGCAATCTGCTGCCCACGCGCCAGCGTCAGCACCGCAATGCCCTGTGTGTTCTTGGCAGATTTCGCCAGCACCAGCGCGGTGTCGAGCAGCAGCACCCGGCCGCCTGTTGTGCGCAACACCACCTCGCAGTCTGCCGGGATGTGCAGCATGCCCGCAAGTCCCGCCTTATCCGAATAGGCACTGAGCAGCTTTTTGCGGCGCGTCTTGGTAAAATACGCCTGCATATCCACCTTGGCAAGCTTGCCGTTTTCGTATAAAAACAGCATATAGCCGCTGTAGTCCTTGGTCGCCGCCATGAACACCGCCTTTTCCTCGCTGTCCATACCGAGCTTGGCGGGTACATATTCGCCCAGCACGCTCGCCTTGGTATCGTCAAAATCGCTTGCGCGGCTTTTGTACACTTGGCATCTGTCGGTGAAGAATAAAAGCTCCACGGCATTGGTCGATTCGATGTGCTGGGACACCTCGTCGCCCTCCTTGAGCTTCTGCTCCGAGCTCATGCGCAGCGACTGCGGCGTGATCTTCT
>CATNEU010000221.1 GCA_950097605.1 uncultured Oscillospiraceae bacterium
GCACCATTGCCAACGAGGCCTGCGACGCGGGACGCGTTGCGGTAAACGGAAAGGTTGCCCGTGCTTCCTATGACGTCAAAGAGGGCGATGTCATCGAGATCACAATGGGGCAGCGAACCCTCAAGGTACAGGTGTTGCAGGTCAACGAATATGCAAACAAGGAGACCGCCAGCCAGCAATACACCGTGCTCGAGGGGTAAGGCATACGCACAGATAGAATCGGGAAAACAAAACGCCCGCACAGGGATCAAGCTTTGGCATACCGTCCATTGCCTGACCCTATGCGGGCGTTTTGCATTTTAGTATCGAAAAAACAATTTAGTCGTCGTTCTGTGTGCGGTCGTCAAGAAAATGCAGAAGGGACAGGCAAACCGCGCACACGGTCAAAAGCGGTATGACGGCGTTTGTCTCGTTGCGTGTCAATACCGTCAGCGTCAAGGCGGCGAACGATGTGCCGAGTGCGACGCCTTTTAAAACCAAGTGAAACAGTTTTGCGAATTTCATACGGAACCCCTCTTTCATTTCTTGCTGCGTGCTCTGCGCCAAATCTGGGAAGACAAGCTGTTTATCTTGTCTTAGTATATGATCCTGCGTGTGGATTGATACCGCCGCAGGCGTGCAAGCATATTCATTCATTTAAAAAATCCGTGAGCGCTGCAAACGCCTGCCCGGCCAATGCATAGCCGTTATCGTACAGCTTTTGCAGGTTTTCGCGGCTCTTTTCAAACCGGCCGATCGGTACCGACGCATCCGGGCGAAAGACAAAAGCCCTGCCCGCCGCTTCGAGGGATGCAACCGTTTCGAGCGCCTGGTTGTACATCACATGCCGGTTCTGCGCGGTTTTGGCGAGCTGCGGATACCGCCGGTAGACTGTTTTATACAGCCGGGCCAGCTTACCCGGCTGTTTGCGGTAGCCATCCGGCCTTGTCAGGACCACAACGGCGCGCTCGTATCCGTCGGACAGG
This sequence comes from uncultured Oscillospiraceae bacterium, assembly GCA_950097605.1. GTDB lineage: Bacteria > Bacillota > Clostridia > Oscillospirales > Ruminococcaceae > CATNEU01. Next base: position 966 of record CATNEU010000221.1, read on the forward strand.
CACTTTGCGATGGGAATTGAATCGGAATCGCCGCCGTCGAGCAACTTTTTTCCATGGTAGTCGACAATGGGGGAGAGCAGCGGCAGCGAACTGGAGGCGCGTATTGCGTCAATGTGAAAATCCGGGTCCCGGTTGGAGATATAGTGCGCCCCGCCCGTTTCACAGTCGGTTGCAACGCAGACCAGGACGGTCTCGGAGCTGTCAAACGCCTCGTAGTCGAACGGGACCAGCGATTTGGGAATCTCCTCAAAGATGAAGTCCATTCCAAACAGCGACCGGTGCCGCAAAAGATTGGAAAAGCTGAGATAGCGTTTGTCGTTTATGTAATCCAAATTGATTTTGGCGTTGCGTCCACGTTGCCGGGCCATATAGGACACAGCATTGCACGCGCCCGCCGAGACCGCATAGATTGCCGGGAAATACAGTGCCTGGTCCATAAAATAGTCCAATACACCAGACGTGAAGACGCCGCGCATACCGCCGCCTTCGAGGATCAGTGCTGTTTTTTGCAAGGTATGCCCACCACCCTTTTCTCACACCTCTATTAAATCATGAATAAATAGGGAATGCAAGCGGTTGCGCATACAATCAAAAGTTTTTTTCTGGAGGCCGCTTCACTTTAACGGTTTTTGGATGATTTGCAATTCGCTACACAAACTGTGAAGGAGCCTGTTCGAGCAGCGGCAATATGCCGCCGACATCCCACAATGCTCCGGGCAGCAGTGCGTGCAGATACACGCCGTGGCCGCGTGCAAACGAGCGAAGGTTTGCATAGTCGGGATGCTCGCGCGGGTCCCCTGTGAAGCAGAGAAGATCAGGCGCCAGAAGGCCGGTGCAGCCCCCAATGAAGCCATGGGAATAGCCGGGCAGCGCAATGTGCCCGGAACGGATCAGCAGCGCATCCAGCCCCTGGCGCGCACAGAGGGCATGCAGTTTTGCGTCCGCTGTGACGACGGCGTTCTCTGCAACGACGCAAACGCTGCATTTCGCATACCCCTGGCGTGTGTCCAACAGCCGAATGCCGTTTGTTTGGCACCAGGCGGCAATAACGGGGTCAAGTGCATCCAGCCGTGCAAGCAACAGGCCGGGCAGGCGCAGCGCGTCCAGCGAGACGTCGCCCGGATAGGGGGAAACCGGCAGCCTGCCTGCCGGTTCGATGTGGAAGCCCTGCGCGCGCAGCGGCGCGAGGCAGGGCGCATCCTGCCGGGCCGCGACGAGGCGCCGCCCTCCCAGATGGTGCAGAAGCATGTCCGCATGGGAACGCACAGGCGCGTCGAGCGCCGGATTGACAGCGACCGGTATGGTTGGTACGCCAAGCGATTGCAGCGCCTGCCGGACCTCTACCGCTTCTTCCGAGACCGCACAGAGGCGGACCGCTCCGCTGGGCAGGTTGGGCTGGGAAATGAATTGCAGAAAAAACCGCCTCCCTTGCTGGTCAAAATATCCAGGGTATACCGATAACAAACCCGGCCCGGCCTGCGTTTGTGCAGACCGGGCGCGTTTGTTTTAGCCGGTATACCACACCGTATACAACAGGTATGGTCCATACCCGTGCCGGTGCATTGCGAATTTGCTCGTGTCACCGACGCGATGCTTTACAACACAACGGCTATTTTATTATACGCGGTTCCTGCATCTGTGCAAGCGCCTGCGGGTAAATTTTTTGCAATCAAAATAGGACATATATACTGCACTGCCACTATTCGTAGCGCAGCGCGTCCACAGGCTTGAGCCTTGCCGCCTGCAGTGCTGGATAGACGCCGAAAACCAGGCCGGTGGCCACTGCGAAACCGATGCAGAACAAAATCAGCCAGGGATTCAGCAGCACCGGCAGGCCGAACACCAAACACCCGGCCCCCGCAATCAGCGAGCCGATTACACTGCCGGCGAGGCTCCCGATCACCGATATTGCAAGCGCTTCTCCCATAAATTCCAGCATGATCATATACCGTTTGGAACCGATGGATTTTTTGATGCCGATTTCCCGCGTGCGTTCGCTGACCGAAACCAGCATGACCGTCATGATTCCAAGACCTGCTACGAGCAGCGATATGGCTGCAATTGCCGCGAGCACCAGCGCCACGGTGTTCAGGATACTATTGAGCTGCTCCTTCTGCTTGGCGATGTTGTCGGAGACCAGTGAATCGGGCTGCCCTTTCTTGAGTTCGAGGGTCTGCACAAGTTGGTGGCCCATCTCGTCCTCGTCGAGGCCGGCCGCAAGTTTCACGGCAATTTGGTCAAAGCTGGTTTTGCCGGAAAACTGCTGGATGGTGCTGTAGGGCAGGTAGACAAA
>CATNEU010000222.1 GCA_950097605.1 uncultured Oscillospiraceae bacterium
CCACAGGTTCTCCGCAAACGGAGAGTAGTGGTCGGAAGCGACAAACTTATCCTTTTCCGGGGTCTGCTCGAGCGTCGGCGCATCTGCGTTGATGTAGCCTGCATCGTAGTATTTCTTCACGGTGTTGATTTCCATGATGGTCTCTTCGTCGTCATACATGTAGACGGCTTTTGCGTCCTTATCGGTGACTTTCACACCGATGATGTTCTGCACAACTTCCTCGAACAGGGAGTTTCTCGCATGCAGGTATTTTGCAACCGGGAAGTTCTGCAGGCCGGTACGGCCGTCGTCCTTCGCCGCTTTCAGGTATTTCTCGAGCGTGGAAACGTCGCCGCCCTTGTATCCATCCGCAACCATGCCGTATTTCTCGGCGAGGTCCTTCTGCACAACCCAGCGCGGTGCTTCCGGCAGCTCTTTGTTGGCCGGAACAGCGTAGTTCTTGCCGTTTACAGCGGAGCCTTTCCAGAATCTCTCGTCAACGGTTTCATACAGCTTTTTGCCATACTCGTTGTTCTCGAGAAGAGTGTTGAGCTCTGCAAACGCTTTCTTTCTAACGTTGTCTATGTACGGGTTTGCCCAGCTACAGGTGAAGATGATATCAATATCTTCCTGCGAGTTGATAAGAGTCTGGGTTTTCTCGGTGTAGTCGCCGGCAACGAATTTCATCTCGACTTCGAGATTGTCTTTCTTCAGCAGCTCGTTCAGCTTCGCGTTGACTTCGTCAAGGCGCTGCGGCTGGTTGCCGAATCCGTACCAAACCAGTTTCGTCATGGTGTCGCCTTTAGCGGTGTCGGATGAGCCACTAGAACCGTCGCCATCATTCTTACAACCGGTCAGGACTGTGGTTGCAAGCAGGGAAGCAGCCAGTGTAAGGCTCAAAACTTTTGACCATTTTTTCATTAGAATACCCTCCAGCATTGATAATTTTGGATTTCCAATCTTTGAAAGCCAATATAAAAGTCACAGAATTGTTAGGACATCCTCTTCGTTTATTATTTTACAATTCTCAAGTTGGTCTGTCAACAATTCTTTTTAACATTTTTCGTGAAAAGGCCTGTATTTTGACCTGATTTATGATAAATTTTTTATACAAATGCATTATTAACTTTTTTTGATAGTCAAAAGACACATCAAAATATTTTATTTTTTGTATAAAACATCATATATTCCAAGTTTCACGCCATTGTTTCCCCGGCAGCACCATTTCCCATATCAAACCGATATCCAATGGTTTTTGTACAGAATGACAAAATAGTACGCCCTCCGGCGGCTCCGGCTGGTTTTGTTTGGTCAAAAGTGTAGGCAATTGCAGCCGGTATATTCAATATGTACGTATATATATGGACAAACCGATTGGGGAACCGTTACAGTATATGCACCGCCCTCCCAGAACATACCGCAAAACAACAACCGGCCGGAGGGCAAATGTCCTCCGGCCGGCAAACTGGTTATTTCTGTTTGTTTTGGATATACGCATCAATTGAAGCGGCTGCTGTTTTGCCGGCGCCCATCGCGAGGATTACCGTCGCAGCGCCCGTCACCGCGTCGCCGCCGGCGAAAACACCCTCACGGGTCGTCCGCATACCCTCGTCCGCAACCAGGCAGCCCCTTTTGTTGGCTTCCAGCCCCTCTGTTGTCGTGCGGATCAACGGATTCGGCGAAGTGCCGATTGACATAATCACGCTGTCCACATCCAGCACAAAATTGGAGCCTTCCTTTTCAACGGGACGGCGCCGTCCCGAGGCGTCGGCCTCCCCGAGCTCCATTGCAACGCATTCCATACCGCAGGCATGTCCCTTTTCGTCGCCGAGGATCTGCACCGGATTGGTCAGCAGCTTGAATTCGATCCCCTCTTCCTTCGCGTGGTGGATCTCCTCCAGCCTCGCCGGCATTTCCGCTTCCGACCGGCGATAGACAATATACACATGCTCCGCGCCCAGCCGTTTGGCGCAGCGCGCCGCGTCCATCGCCACGTTGCCGCCGCCGACCACCGCAACGGACCGGCTTTTGTGAATCGGCGTGTCATATTCCTGCTGGTAAGCCTTCATCAGGTTGATGCGGGTTAAAAATTCGTTGGCCGAATACACGCCGACAAGCCCTTCTCCGGGAATGCCCATAAAGCTCGGCAGACCCGCGCCCGAACCGATGAATACCGCTTCGTAGCCCATCTCGAACAGCTCGTCCACCGAAAGCACTTTGCCAATGACCATGTTGGTCATGATCTCCACACCCATGCGCTGGAGCGTCTGGATCTCCTCTTTGACAATCGCCTTGGGCAGCCTGAATTCCGGAATGCCGTAGATCAGCACGCCGCCCGCTGTATGGAACGCCTCAAAAATCGAAACCTGGTAGCCGCGCGACGCAAGGTCCCCCGCGCAGGAAAGCCCCGCAGGGCCCGCGCCGACAACCGCGACCCTGTGACCGTTGGATGCGGGTTTCTCCACCTTTTTGTCCCCGTTTTTGAGATACCAGTCCGCAACAAAGCGTTCCAGCCGGCCAATGCCGACCGGTTCTCCCTTGATGCCGCGGACACACTTGGCCTCGCACTGGCTCTCCTGCGGGCAGACCCTGCCGCAGACGGCCGGCAGCGCGTTTGTCTGCTTAATCACCGCATAGGCCTCGGCAAATTCACCCTTTGCCACATGCGTGATAAACTCGGGGATCCGCACGTTCACCGGGCAGCCCGAAACACAGGGGCGGTGCTTGCAGTGTAAGCACCGCTGCGCCTCTTCCACAGCCATTTCCTCGGTGTAGCCCAGCGCGACCTCCTCAAAATTTTTGTTGCGGACGTCCGGCTGCTGGACGGGCATCTCCTTTTTTTTCGGCGTCATGTTAGGCATTTTCGATTCCTCCTGTCAAACGGCAGATATGGGTGCGGTCGTGTTCTTCTTCTCTTCTATAGAAAGCGTTGCGACGCATCAATTCGTCGAAGTCGACGGCATGGCCGTCAAAGTCGGGGCCGTCCACGCAGGCGAACTTGGTCTCGCCGCCAACCGTCACGCGGCAGCCGCCGCACATGCCCGTCCCGTCAATCATAATCGGGTTTAAGCTGACAATGGTCTTGATGCCGTAGGGCCTTGTGACCTCCGCAATCGCCTTCATCATCGGAATCGGGCCGATGGCCACCACGACGTCATACTCGTTGCCATCCTCTATGAGCTTTTGCAGCGCGTCGGTCACAAAGCCCTTCTCGCCATAGGAGCCGTCGTCGGTTGTGAGCACC
>CATNEU010000223.1 GCA_950097605.1 uncultured Oscillospiraceae bacterium
GCGCGCTGCAAACCCAATGGTTGCAGCGCGCCTGTTTTCTATACGCACACGTTGTTTTCTTTGTCTGTTTTTAATTGTCTTTGGCCAGAATACCGCCCGAAAAGTTTTCATTTGCAATAACCAAGGCGTCGTCCTGCAATGCGCAGCGGACAGATTCAATCCGCTGTTTTGCATCCTTTCCCTTTTTCCAGATCTTAAACGGCATCCGGAGAAGCCCCACAAAGGTGCCCGCCCCATAGCACAGATGGATCAGGAAAAACACAACCGGAAGCAGATAAAAGCTCCATTTGCCCTTAAATTCCACGATGGATTTTATACTGAAAAACAAATCCGCCGCGCCGTATAAAACGGCCAGCAAAACCAGCGGCAGAGAAAAACCGCACAGCGCCAGCACAATCGTGCATACAACCGACAGGAAAAACACAAAGGGAACAAAGTGATAGACGGAAAAACACTTGGGACAAACGCCCATCGTCAGGCCGATCCAATAGCCGTTTAGATATTTTTGCCGCAGCATGCGCCCCAATGTACTCCGCGCGTAGCGGTAGGACACAATTTCAGAGTCCATCATAAAGCGGTAGCCCGCCTGTTTCATGCGGTAGTGCATTTCGTTGTCCTCGGTGCGCGCAAGGCGTTCATCATAGCCGCCCACCGCGGCGAAAACCTCCCGGTGATAGGCGGCAAAGGCCAGGGTGCTCACCTCTTGCCTGCCCTCCTTCCGCCTGAAATCCGCCGCGCCGCCGCAGAAAGCGGTGTTATCGGTGGACATCAGCATCTGCTGCCAGTCGCTGTCCTCCTGCAAAATGCTCACGACTTTGCCGCCGCAGATCTTTTCGCCTTCTCCCTGAAGCGCCATGTTCTTTTCAATAAAGTCCTCCGGTATTCTGGTATGCGCGTCCACCCGGAGGATCACCTCCCCCGTTGCATGCGTAAGCGCGATATTCCACCCGCAGGGAAGCGTTCTTTTTTGGTTTTCGAGCACTTTGATCTCGTGGAAAGACCGGTGTTCCCGCGCAAACCGGTCCATAATCTCCCTCGTTTGGTCAGAGGACGCGCTGTCTACCAAAATGATCTCGATCCGTTCGTGTGGATAGGTCTGCCTTTCCAGATCCTCGAACAAGTTGTCCAAGGTCTTTTCCGCATTCCTCGCGACCACTACAAAAGAAAGCGTCATCTGTTTACTCATACCCTTCATTATCTACCCTATCTTTCATCTATCTCTCATTATAGTAGTATTGTTCGTATTATACACTAGCTCGCCGGTATCGTCAAGCGCGAGGGCAAACCGATCCCCTATAATTCGACCGGTTTCTCGATTGCCGGACGCATGATCCGCAGAGGAGAAACCGGGCAAATACTTGACATTTGGCCCATTGTGTGATACTGTAAAGACCAGTGAATATTTTGGATACAAGCTTTGACGGAGACAGTAGGGTCCGACCAAAAATCACAGTGAGCCGGAGAGAGTGCGAACCCGGCAGGAGTAGGTCCTTCCCGAACATCCCTCCCGAGCTTTCCGCTGAAAAGCCGCGCGGCCCAGTAGGCTGGAACGGATTTCCGCCGTTACCGGAACGCATATGCTGGTATGCTGCAATAGGTGGTTAGAAACGAAGCGCGGCTTCGTCCTGTGCGCAGGACGGGGCCTTTTTTGTTGTCTGCCCGGCTTGCAGGCTGCCAAATCAGTTGGATTGGAGTTTTGCAATCATGTACGAAAAGGTATCCGCGAATCTGAACTTCACCGAACGGGAAAAGAAAACCGAACAATTCTGGCGCGAGCACCATATTTTTGAAAAGAGCGTGGAACAGCGCGAGGGCTGTCCCGTCTTCTCGTTTTACGACGGCCCGCCGACCGCCAACGGCAAGCCGCACATCGGACATGTGCTGACCCGCGTGATTAAGGACATGATTCCGCGCTATCAGGCTATGAAAGGCCACAAGACCATCCGCAAGGCCGGCTGGGACACCCATGGACTGCCGGTCGAGCTCGAGGTGGAAAAGCTGCTGGGACTCGACGGCAAAGAGCAGATCGAGGAATACGGTCTCGAGCCGTTTATTGACAAATGCAAGGAGAGCGTTTGGAAATACAAGGGAATGTGGAAGGATTTTTCCGCGACAGTCGGTTTTTGGGCGGATATGGACGACCCCTATGTGACCTATCACGACGACTATATCGAGTCGGTCTGGTGGGCGCTGAAACAGATCTGGGAAAAAGGGCTGCTCTACAAGGGCTATAAGATCGTGCCCTATTGCCCGCGATGCGGCACGCCCCTCTCGTCGCACGAGGTCGCGCAGGGCTATAAGGACGTCAAGGAGAAATCCGCGATTGCCAAATTCAAGGTCGCGGGCGAGGACGCCTACATCCTGGCCTGGACCACCACGCCCTGGACGCTGCCGTCGAATGTGGCGCTCTGCGTCAATCCGGAGGAAACCTATGCAAAGGTGTCCTCCGGCGGCGAGACCTATTATCTGGCCAAAGCGCTGCTGGACAGCGTGTTGGGCGAAGGCAACTACGAAATACTGGCTGAATATATCGGAAAAGAGCTGGAATACAAGGCCTATGAGCCGCTGTTCAACTTTGCCAAAACCACTCAGAAGGCCTTTTATGTGACCTGCGACAGCTATGTCACGCTAAGCGACGGTACCGGCGTCGTGCACATTGCGCCGGCCTTCGGCGAGGACGACTCGAACGTCGGCCGCCGCTACGACCTGCCGTTTGTGCAGTATGTCGACGGCAAAGGCGAGATGACCAAGGAGACCCCCTGGGAGGGCGTTTTCTGCAAGGACGCCGACAAGCTGGTGCTGGCCGACCTGCAGGAGCGCGGCCTGCTCTTTAAAACCCTTGCCTTCGAGCACAGCTACCCGTTCTGCTGGCGCTGCGATACGCCTCTGATCTATTATGCGAGAGAATCCTGGTTCATCAAGATGACCGCCGTGAAGGACAATCTGATCCGCAACAACAACACGATCAACTGGATTCCCGAAAGCATCGGGAAGGGCCGGTTTGGCGACTGGCTCGAAAACGTGCAGGACTGGGGCGTGAGCCGCAACCGCTACTGGGGCACGCCGCTGAACATTTGGGAGTGCGGCTGCGGGCACCGCCACGCAATCGGCTCGGTGGAAGAGCTCAAGCGCCTGTCGAACAACTGTCCCGACCAGATTGAGCTGCACCGTCCGTTTATCGACGCGGTCACG
>CATNEU010000224.1 GCA_950097605.1 uncultured Oscillospiraceae bacterium
AGCTGACCGAACTTGAGGCCCTCTCCCAGCGCTTTATCGGGTGTGTCGGTATGCACATGCACCTTGATGATCTCATCGTCGTCCACCACCACAACACAGTCTCCGATGGACTCCAGATAGGCACGCAGCTTGAGGGAATCCCGGCCGTTCTCCTTGTTGACGATGTACTCGGTGCAGTAGGTAAACGTGATCTCGCCTTCATACTCGCCGGCGGCACTCAGGGACGCCGTATCCACTGGCTTGCCGGAAACCGGCGGCTCGCCGCTTTCGATGATTTTGCCTTCGGAAAATACGCTGCGCATCCCCTCAAACACGAGCGTAAGGCCCTTGCCGCCTGCGTCCACAACGCCGGCTTTTTTCAGTACCGGCAGCATCTCGGGCGTCTGCTGCAGCGCCTCCCCGGCCGCACGGCAGACCTCCTCCCAAAACGGCGCAAACGCACCACCCTGCTGCGCAAACCGCACCGCGGCCTCCCCGGCCAGGCGCGCAACGGTCAGCATGGTGCCCTCGGTGGGTTTCATAACGGCTTTATAGGCGGCCTCCACACCCTTTTCCAGTGCGGCGGCCATCTGCCGGGCGTTGGCGGTTTTCAAACCCGCAAGACCTTTGGCAATGCCCCTGAACAGCAGGGACAAAATCACACCCGAGTTTCCCCGTGCGCCCCGCAGGAGGGCCGATGCGGCGCACTCCGCCACAGCCGCAACGCCGCTCGCGTCGCTCTGCATCGCAAGTTCCCTTGCAGCCGCACCAATGGTCATCGACATATTGGTGCCCGTATCCCCGTCCGGCACGGGAAACACATTGAGCTCATCGACCTGCTGCCTGTTATTGGTGAGTAGGTTGGCGCCGGATATGATTGCATCCCTGAGTTGTTTTCCATTGATCACTTTTTATCAGCACTCCCTAAAATGGAACCGTTCCCGTTGTTCCTCATGACTTCCAGTTCCTATTCAAACGGCGTTATTCGGCTTTCATACCGTCCACATAGACGTTGACCTTGCCCACCTGCAGGCCAGTGGCCTCCTCCACAGTGTAGCGCACCTTGTTGACGATGCTCTTGACAATGGCGGCAATGTTGACCCCAAAGGTGACGATGATGTGCAGGTCGATCTCCAGCTTACCGGAGATGCTGCGCACCCGCACCCCTTTGCTTGGGGATTCCCGTTTGGTCACAAACGATTTAAAGCCCTGCGCGGGACCGCTTGCGGCCATGCCCGCCACGCCGAAGCACGAGGACGCGGCCTGACCGACCAGGATCTCAAAATAACTGTTTGCAATTTCAATTACGCCGAGATGGTTTTCAATTCTTATCATCAGTTTTCCCTCCCTGACATCTGTTTACAACCGGCTGTCCATACCGGGGCCTCTCCAAATCCAACCTATCACCGTGCGGCGGAGCCGGCGCGCGGCGCTTATATCCTGCTAAAATGGCTGCATTCCCGACACCATGTGTCTGTATGGACCGCGGCCGGGCGTCTCTTCGCTGGATGCATACGGATTCCGTATGCTATTTCTGTATATTGTAACGCATCCGGGCCGTTTTATCAATGGTTTTCACGACGCAGGAACCTGCCACTGTTCAATATTATAAAAAATATCGCTGACTGATGCCTGCATTTGCCCCGAAATGCTCCTGGAAAACGCGATGACTCCATTTCGGAACATGAGCGGAATCATCGGCGTCTCTTCCAAAAAGAGTTTCTGAAACGCGTCAAACTGCGCCGTATCCGCCCGGAACGCGGCATAGGCCGCGCTCATTGCGCCGCCCGTTGCAATCCCATAGGAAGCGGCGCCTGATGGGGAAAAGAATGCCGAGAGGTCCAAATCGTTTGTGAGCTTGACCTCGCCAAGATACAAGTCGAACTCCCCGCTTTTCAGCGCGGACAGATAGGCTTCATAGTCCTTCGATTCAATCGTGACCTCCACACCCTGTTTTTTAAGCATCTCCGACAACTCGCGCGCCGCCTGCTCCCGCTCGCTGTTGCCCGAGGAGAGCAGCAGCCTGACGGACAGGGTATTCCCGTTTTTCTGCCGGAAGCCGCCGTCGCGCGTATAGCCGGCGGCCTCGAACGCCGCTGCAATCTCCTCATCCGAATGGCTGATATTGACGCCCGCATGCTCGCTCATAAACGGGTATTTGGGATTGAGCGGCAGCCCGGTTTTAACGCCGTGCCCCGAAAAACCGTTGGTGACGAGGCTGTCCTTGTCCACCGCCATATTCACCGCCTTGCGCAGCGCCTTTTCCCGAAAAACGCCGCTTTGGCTGTTGAGGCCCAGATAGACCAGGCTGTTGGTGGTAACCGGCATCGAGCTGCTGCCCACGTTGGAGGTTTCCCCCTCCGCCGACGAGGTGAACATATAGCTGATTTTCCCCAGCTTGAGGCTATAGAGCAGCGCGTCGTTGTCCGGCACGTCCCGCAGCGGGATTTCTGCAAAACCCGGCTTGGTTTCGCCGTACCACTTGGGATTGGCCACCAGCTTGGCCCCCGCCTCATCGTTTACATACTGATAGCGCCCGCTTCCCACCGGCATGGCGTTTCCATCGGAATCCTTTTTGATAATCGGCACATCCAAGTTGTTTGCAAACAGCGCGTCCGCGCTTTTGAGCGTGATCTCGAGGGTATGCTCGTCGGGTGCGGAGACCGAGGCGACATTTGCCAGCCTGTTTTTATAGTAGCTTCCGCCTTCCTGGGCCGCGTTCAGCGAATAGGCGACGTCCGCGGCGGTCAGGGCCGTACCGTCTGAAAAGACCAGGCCGCTTTTGACGGTCACGCGGCAGGCTGTCCCGGAAACACTGACCGACTCCGCGATGCAGTTTTGCAGCACAAAATCCTGGTCGAGCTTGACCAGCGGGTCATACAGCAGCAGCATCAGATCCATGTTCACAGCGGACTGCAGCGTAAAGGGATGCAGCGTATCCTCCGAGCTGTAGGCCAGCGCAAACTCCGTCTTTGCAGCCGGCGCCTCCCCGTTTTCGCTCGAGTTCACATTGGCGCCCGAGCTGCCGCTGTCTGTCTGTGTGTCGTCGTTTCCGCAGGAGGTCAGCCCGAACGCCATGCAGAGGCACAGCAGCAGGGCGATCCATCTATTATTTTTCAAATTGACTCACCAACCCTTTTCCCTTCGATCGGGCCGCCTCGCGCACCGGTGACCGGCCGTTTGCTTGGCTTCCCGTTTTTTTAACTATAGCA
>CATNEU010000225.1 GCA_950097605.1 uncultured Oscillospiraceae bacterium
ACTTTTCAAATTCGCCAATCGCCACCGGGGTGGTCACGTCATTGCCGAGCACCATATCCAGCTTTGCACGGATGAGCTGCCCCGCCTTCACACTGTCCAGACCCGCATGAGCCGCCAATATTTTCTGCGTCATTGTCATTCCCATTGCTAGTTCACTCCTTTTTGATCTTTCATCAATTTATATTCAATTGAGTCCACAAGCGCTTCCCAGCTCGCATGGATGATGTCGGTCGATGCGCCGACCGTCGTCCAGACGCTGTCGCCGTCGGTCGTCTCGATCAAAACGCGCACCTGCGCGGCGGTTGCCCGCTTGTGTTCAACTACTCTCACCTTGTAATCAATCAGCCGTACGTCGGCAATCGAGGGATAAAAGACCTCCAGCGCCTTGCGCAGCGCGCAGTCAAGCGCGTGCACCGGGCCTTCGCCCTCCGCCGCCGTGACCTCCAGCCGGTCCCCAACCCAAATCTTAATCACAGCGGTCGCGCTGTTGGCGTTCTCGCCGCGCATCGGCTCGCCAATGATTTTAAAATCCTCCAGCCGGAAAAACTCTTTAAACCGGCCCAGCGTTTTGAGCACCAGAATCTTAAAGCTCGCGTCGGCGCTCTCGAACTGATAGCCGCGGTATTCCAGCTCCTTGACCTTTTGCAGCAGTGCGGCGATCTGTGGCGAGTCCTTGCGGATCGAAGAATCCACATCGTGGATGCGCCGGATGATTGCCGAGCGGCCCGCCACCTCTGAAAGCAGGAAATCCCGCTTGTTGCCGACGGTCTGCGGTTCGATGTGCTCAAACGAGCGGCTGAGCTTATTCACCCCGTCGACATGCATGCCGCCCTTGTGTGCAAACGCGCTGGAACCGACATACGGCATGGACCCCCGCACCGTCAGGTTGGCAACCTCGGCGATATAGTGCGCGGCCTTGGTCATCACTTCCAGCTTGTCATCCGGGATGCAGGCAACCCCCTTTTTAAGCTGTAAGCTGGGGATGATCGAAGACAGGTTGGCGTTGCCGCACCGCTCGCCAAAACCCAGATAGGTGCCCTGCACCATACCGGCTCCCGCCTCGACGGCAAGCAGGCTATTGGCAACGGCGCAGCCCATATCATCGTGGCAGTGGATACCCACCTGCACCTGCAATTGCTTGCAGACCGTCTCGGTAATCCGGCTGATCTCCTCCGGAAAGCAGCCGCCGTTGGTGTCGCAGAGGGTCACGCAGACGGCGCCCGCGTTTTCGGCCGCCCGCAGCGTCGCAAGCGCGTATTCGGGGTTTGCCTTATAGCCGTCGAAAAAGTGCTCCGCATCGAAGACGACCCGTTTGTCGTGCGACGAGAAATATTCGACCGTGTCGTAGATCATCCGCAGATTTTCCTCCAGCGACGTTCGGATGATCTCGGTCACATGCAGGTCCCAGCTCTTGCCGAAAATAGCAACATACTCGGTACCGGCGCTGATCAGGGCCTGCACGTTTTTGTCCTCCCGCACGTCGATGCCGCACCGGCGCGTCGATCCAAACGCAACCAGCCTGGCGTGCCGCAGACTGTAGTTCTGAATGCGCTCGAAAAACTCCAAGTCCTTGGGGTTGGAATAGGGGTTGCCCGCTTCAATATAATCCACACCCAAATTATCGAGCGCCTTGACGATATTGATTTTATCGGTCACTGAAAAACCCACGCCCTCGCCCTGCGCGCCGTCGCGCAGCGTTGAATCAAAAATCTCTATTTTCCTCATCGCTGTCTTCACCCTCTCTCGTTGATCCGGCCGCCCACGTATAAGGCGGCCTTTTTGTTCGCACCTGATTCCGCGCGCCCCTTTCGGAGCACGCGCCGGCATCCTTTACAGCTCCAGAATCGGTTCCTCCACCGAGCCGCCCGCCGGTACCATCGGCAGCACCGGCAGGTCCTTGTCGATGATGCAGTTGACCAGCACCGGACCGCCGGCGGCCAGCGCCGCACGCAGCACGGGTTCAATATCCTGCTCCTCCCGGATCGTAAACGCTTCCAGCCCCAGCGCCTTTGCCAGCAGCTCGTAGTCGGTCGGGTTTTCCAGGTTGGTGTGGGAATAGTGCCCATTATAGAACATCGTCTGCCACTGGCGCACCATGCCGAGCACACTGTTGTTAAACACCATCTCGATAATCGGAATACGGTATTTTGCGGCGGTGGAGAGCTCCGCCATGTTCATATGGAAGCTGCCGTCCCCCGCAATGTTGATCACTCTGGCCTGCGGGTTTCCCACCGCGCTGCCGATGGCGGCGCCCAGGCCGAAACCCATGGTGCCGAGCCCCCCGGAGGTGACCAGCGTGCGCGGCTGCGCAAAGCGGTAAAACTGCGCGGTCCACATCTGGTGCTGCCCAACCTCGGTTGTGATGATGGTATCCGGCGGGGTCAGCGCGTCGAGCGTCTCGAGCACCTGCTGTGGCAGCACTCCGTAGCGCGCTGTCTGGGCCAACGGATAGGCGGCCTTCCACGCGGCAATTTGCGCCATCCAGCCCGCATTCTGCTGCGGCTCGAGCTTTTCGCAGAGCAGCGAGAGGATTTCATGGATATCGCCGGTGATTTTGCCGTCAATCGGGATGTTTTTGCCAAGCTCCGCCTCGTCCACATCGATGTGCAGCACCTTCGAGCGCCTGGCAAAGGTCTTGGCGTCGCAGATCACGCGGTCGGAAAACCGCACACCCAGCGCGATAAACAGGTCGCATTCACCCACGGCCAGCGAGGAGGTTTTGGTACCGTGCATACCGAGCATGCCGGTAAACCGTTCGTCCCGGCCGTCGTAGCCGCCGAGGCCCATCAGCGTCGAGGCCACCGGCGCGTCCACCAGCTCCGCAAAGCGTTTGAGCTGCGCTTCCGCCCCGGCCGAGAGGATGCCGCCGCCTGTATAGAGAAACGGCCGTTTGCTCTGCCGGATCAGCTCCAGCGCATGTTCTACATCCGCAGGCCGGATTTTCCGGGTGACTCTGGCGGGCGGAACGGGCGGGACGGGTTCATACTCCGCTTTATTTGCTGTTACGTCCTTGGGTATGTCGATCAGCACAGGGCCCTTGCGGCCCTCGTTTGCAATCTGAAACGCCTCCCTGACCGTTCTGGCCAGATCCTGCACGTCCTTCACTATGTAGTTGTGTTTGGTAATCGGCATGGTGATG
>CATNEU010000226.1 GCA_950097605.1 uncultured Oscillospiraceae bacterium
GACCAGATTGCTCTCAAACGCATCCAGCGCTTCTCCGGGCTGCAGCGCGATGCCAACGACCCCATACACCGTCCCGCCGCCCGAGCGGACGGCGAGATAGAGACACCTTGCGCTGCCAAGCGTCGCCGTGGACGCTCCGGCGCGCCTGTTGTTCTGGAAAACCCAGGCGGCAACGGCTTTTTCATTTTCGGAGCGGTACAGCGCGCCGCGGTCCTCCCCCTCCTGCGCGGACAGGATCAGCGGCTCCGCCATCCTTCCCTCCTCCGCAGAATAAAACACAACGTCCCGCTTTAGCAGCTTGACAAGCTGCTCCGCCGTGATTCGGGCGACGCCGCGCAGGTCCTTTTCCTGCTGCAAAAGCTGGTTGGTATCGAGCAGAACCCGGGTCCGGTAGGCTGTCTGCGCGGCGCGCCAAGCCTGCCGCTTGAGCTTTAAGGCGAGAGAGCTTGTGAGAAACGCCGCCGCAAACATGATGACAAATGTGACGGGGTACCCCGCGTCATAGGCGTTGAGCGTAAAACGCGGCTCTGTGAAAAAGAAATTGAACGCCAGAACGCTTAAAACCGAAGAGCAGAGGCTGAAAAAGCGGTGGGACGTGGTCACCGCCGTCACCAGCACGCCCAATATATAAACCGTGATGATATTGGCCTCGCTGAAAGCAAGCGAATCAAAACCAGAGCTGACAAGGGTTGCCGCCAGCAGACAGAGGACCGAAACCAAAACGTCCCGCGGCAGTATCTTTTCCTTTTTTGTGTGCAAATACCGGCGGGGGATCGCCTTAACAGTGTTGTCCGGGATAATATAGATATCCAGATTGGGCGCAAAGGCCGTGAGGCGTTCCGAAAAAGTGGATTTATAAAGCACAAACCCCCGCTTGGCGCTGCTGCGCCCCACCACAATCTTTGAAACGCCCGAGACCCGGGCATACTCCGCAATCTGGAACGCGACGTCCTCTCCATACACCGTATCAATCTGTGCGCCTAGCTGCTGGGCAAGCTTCATATTGGCGCGCAGGCGATCTTTATCCGCTTCCGGCATCTCCATAAACGCCGGCGTCTCCACAAAAAGCGCCGTGAAGCTGCCCTGGAACGCGCCCGCCATCCGGGCCGCCGCGCGGATGATCTTGGCGTTGGACGGCGAGGAGGACAGCCCCACCAGAATGTTTTCCCCGGTGAAATATTCGCCGCCGGCAGACCGTTTTTTGCGCTCGGAAACCCGGTTTACGCGGTCGGCGGTGCGGCGCAGCGCAATTTCCCGCAGGGCGGTCAGCTTTTCCTCGGTAAAAAAGTGGTCCAGCGCCTGTCTGGCCTGCTGCGGCCTATAGATCTTGCCTGCGCGCAGCCGCTCGATCAGCTCTCGGGGTTCGATATCCACAAGCTCCACCTGGTCGGCGCTGTCAAACACCTTATCGGGAATTCGCTCGCGGACGACGATACCGGTAATCGACGCAACAATGTCGCAGAGGCTCTCGATATGCTGCACATTGACGGTCGTGTAGACGTCGATACCGCTGCCCAGCAGCTCCTGTACGTCCAGATACCGTTTGCCGTGCCGGCAGCCCCCGGCGTTGGTATGCGCCAACTCGTCCACCAGTACGAGCTGCGGCTTTCTCCGCAGAACCCCGTCGAGATCCAGCTCCCGCAGAAGCAGGTCCTTGTGCGCAGCGGTGAGCGGAGGCAGCGTTTCCAGGCCGTCCAGCAGCCCCATGGTTTCGGGCCGGGTGTGCGGTTCGATGTATCCGCAGACGACGTCCACGCCCTGCCGCTTGGCAGCCTGCGCGGCTTCGAGCATTGCATAGGTTTTCCCCACGCCCGCCGCATAGCCGAAAAAGATTTTCAGCCGGCCGTGCTGCCGGCCGTTTTCATTCGATTTGAGTTCCTGCAAAAGTTCGTCCGGGTCGGGTCTTCCATCCGTCATGCACACACCTCCCAATAGTCGCCGGGGTGACCGGCTGGTCATTCCTGTTTTCTATCATAGCACAATCCTGCCATTTCTTCAAAGCCACGGCGGCGCGCCCTATTGCAAAATGCCGTCGAGCATCAAATTGACGCGCAGTACATTCACGGTTTCCTCCCCGAAAATGCCCAGCACCTTGTTTGTTGTGCATTTCTCGATGATCCCGCGCACCTCCTCTTCGGAGATTTGGTTGTGTTTCGCCAGGCGCGCAACCTGGTATTCTGCGGCCGCCGGGGAAATGGCGGGGTCCAGCCCGCTGCCCGAGCAGGTGACGAGGTCAACCGGAACGGGGGCGTCTCCCTTTTCGGGGTGCGCCGCGCGCAGGCGAGCCACCCGTTCGGAAACGAGCCGCTTCAATTCTTCACCTGCCGGGCTTAGGTTGGAAGGCGCCGCGTACAGCAGCGGCTTCCCGTTTTCGTCCGAAAACGTCGAAACATCGAGGTTCATAATGCGGCCCCACATATGGCTGTCGTCGGTATACTGCTGCCCCAGCAGCTCGCTGCCATATTTTTTCCCATCCACTTCAATGATGCTGCCGTTTGCCTTGTCGCCCAACGCCAGTTGGGATACGCCGGTGATCACGCCGGTATACAACACGCCGCAGAGCAGCGTCATGACCAGCAGCAGCAAACCAGCGCGCGGCAAAACCGATTGGACCGATTTGAAAAATTTCATTCCCTATCTCCTCCTCTATGCGACGCCCAGCGCCACAAGCAGCATATCAATCAGCTTGACAAATACAAACGGCGTGACAATGCCGCCCAGGCCATAGACCAGCAGGTTGCGGCCCAGCAGCTTCCCGGCGGGCACCTCGCGGTATTTGACACCCCGCAGCGCCAGCGGGATCAGCGCGACGATGATCAACGCGTTGTAGATAATGGCCGAGAGCACGGCGCTCATCGGGGAATGTAGCTGCATGATGTTGAGCGCCGAAAGCCCCGGATACAGCCCCATAAACAGCGCCGGGATAATGGCAAAATACTTGGCTACGTCGTTGGCAATCGAAAAGGTGGTCAGGCTGCCGCGCGTCATAAGAAGCTGCTTGCCGATGCGCACAATGTCGATCAGCTTGGTGGGCGAAGAGTCCAGGTCCACCATGTTGCCGGCCTCCTTCGCCGCCTGGGTGCCGCTGTTCATCGCCACCGCAACATCCGCCTGGGCAAGGGCGGGCGCGTCGTTG
>CATNEU010000227.1 GCA_950097605.1 uncultured Oscillospiraceae bacterium
ACGAAGGAGTAGGGGGGTGGGGCGGCGCGAGCGGCAAGGTGGAGGATAAATGGAGATGGAGGTTAAGGAGAGAAAAGCTAAAAGGAAGAACCCGCAACACGCCCGAGCGACAAGCTGAAAGAAAAATGAATCTAAAGGTTAAGGATAAAAAATCCAAAAAGGAAGGGCCCGTCGCGGCCCGAGCGACAAACAAAAACGATAAAAAGAATACAACAAACCATAAAGCGAATGTTTGCAGCCTTTTTTTGTAAAAAGGCTGCAAACATCGGGGAGGGAACAAAAAATGCCTGTTCAAACCATTTGCAGTCGGAACGACTGCACCGGCTGCGGCGCCTGTGCGAACATCTGCCCGGCGGATTGCATCCGTCTGGTGGAGGACGCGCTGGGTGTGCTGTATCCGGAGGTGGACGAAACAAAATGCATCGACTGCGGCGCCTGTCTTGGAAGCTGTCCGGCAAATCTGCCGTCCGACGCGCATACACCGTTTCAAACCTGGGCGGTGTTTGCAGGGGACGCACAGGCGCGCCGGACGAGCGCGTCGGGCGGCGCGGCCGCCGTGCTGTACCGGACGGTTGTGGAGCAGGGAGGCGCTGTATTTGGCACTGTTTTTGACGATGCGCTGCGGCCGGTTTTCAAAATGGCCGGGAGCGCCGGCGAGCTGGAACCGTTCAAAGGCTCCAAATACGTGCAGAGCGATACCGGCAGGATTTTCAGGCAGGTGCGGGAGATTTTAAAAAGCCAGCCGCAGAGGACGGTGCTGTTTATCGGGACGCCCTGCCAAGTGGACGGGCTGCTGCGTTTTTTGCGGCATCCCTATGACCGTCTTGTCACGGTGGATCTGGTCTGCCATGGCGTGCCGCCGGCTCGGTATTTACAGGAACATATTGCCCAAATGGAAGCCGATTCCGGCAGAAAAGCTGAAAAAATAACCTTTCGCGGCGAACGTGATTTCGCCTTGACGCTCTGTGACGCCAAAGGTGTGTTTTACAGCCGCCCGCGCTATGAGGATTTGTATTTCTCCGCTTTTTTGAAAAGTCTCACCTACCGTGAAAGCTGCTACCGTTGCCGGTATGCCTCTGAGCGGCGGGTTGCGGATCTCACGATTGGGGACTTTTGGGGATTGGGAGTGGACACGCCCTATCCGCACGACAAGCGGGACGGCGTGTCGGTTTTGCTGGTCGGCACCGAGAAAGGCCGCCTGCTGTTTGCGCAATGCCGTCCCCGCCTGGTCTGCGAGCAGCGCACACGGGAGGAGGCTGTGCAGGGCAACGCGCAGTTGCGCGCGCCGTCCGTGCCGCATCCGCGTGTGGACGTGTTCCGGGAGCGCTATCCCGCGCAGGGGTTTGAAAAGGCCGCTGCCGCCTGCCTGGGCCGCTCGGTTGCCGCGCAGCGGCTGACCGGTCCGGCGAAGCGGCTGATTGCAAAGCTGCTGAAATAGCTGTCTGGATAGAATCAAAACCTCCGCCGCGCCCGGAGCGGCATAGAAAAACACAGAAGAGCAGATCAGAGACGATAAGAGGTGACGGTTTTGAAAGTAGGTATCATGTCGATGCAGCGGGTCAAAAACTATGGCTCGTTTTTGCAAGCATACAGTTTAAAACACACAATTGAGGCGCTGGGGCACACGGTCGAGTTCGTTGATTATGAAGTCGGCAAAGGGGTGGTGGAGAAAAAGCCCAACCTTCCGAAGCTCGCGGTGCACGGCGTCAAGGTTTTGTGGAACCTGCGCCGCAAAAACTACCGCGAGGTGCGGCGGCTGGATTTTTTGGGCAGGTTCGACACGGAGTATTTTCCGCAGCTTGGCCTGCCCGAGGAGCGCCGCTACCGAACAAAGGTGGACACGCTGGTCATCGGCAGCGACGAGGTCTTTCACTGTCTGCAAGGCGAAAAGGATATTGGATATTCCAAGGAGTTGTTTGGAGAGCGAAACAACGCCTCCAGGCTCATCAGCTATGCGGCCTCGTTTGGCGCAACGACGTTGCAGGGACTCCGGCAACATGGCATTGCGGAGGAAATCGGGCGGATGCTCGAGAAGTTCGACGCCATTTCAGTCCGGGATGAGAATTCGGGCGTGATTGTGCGGTCGCTGGCGCACCGGGAGCCGGTATTTCACCTCGATCCGGTTTTCCTCTACGATTATACGCCGCTGATGCCCGCCTCGGTTCCAATGCGGGATTATATCGTTGTCTATGCCTATTCCGACCGCATTTCTCCCCAAGAGGCCAGGGAGATCAAGGCATTTGCAAGGGCGCAGGGCAAGGCCCTTGTCAGCATTGGCACCCGCCAGTTTTTCTGCGACTATAATTTGGTGGCCAGCCCATTCGAGCTGCTTTCCTATATCCGGCATGCCGATTATATCGTGACCGACACGTTCCACGGCGCGGTTTTTTCAATTAAATACAACAAACAGTTTGCGGTGTTGGTGCGGGACAGCAACCGCCAGAAGCTGCGCGACCTGCTGGGCCGCTTCGGACTCGAAAAACGGGAGGTGCGCGACCTGCACGCGCTTTCCGGTATCCTGCGCGACAAGGTTGCCTATGGGCCGGTCAACGAAATCATGGCGCAGCAGGTGCAGAGCGCAAAGGCGTATTTGCAGAACAACTTGTAAAGCATAAAAAAGGCACGGCCGTTATGGCACAGAAGAAAAACCGGACAGCAGGGGAAGGCGGCCTATCGAGTATCCTCGAAATGGTTTTCCCCGGTGTGCCGTAGACGTTACGCAGTCTGCTCTTGAAAAGTTTCCCAACGCTGGATTGGAAGACTGCATCGCTGCGGAGCAGGCCGATGTGCATTAGAAAAACGCAGGGCATATCCGAAGATATGCCCTGCGTTTTAATGTATGGATCCATTTTTATCGTCCCGGGCCTTTTGGTCCTGCTTTGTCTTCATGGGTTTGCATACCCTCGTATGAAAACAGGTGGAGCTGTGTTATTCGCCGGACTGCGCGCCCGCGCCGTCTTTCAGAAACTGGCTGATGTCGAACATATAACCGCCGTCGCCGGAGATCTGCGGCAGTTTGCCGTCCCACTTTTCAATCCAGTCGTTGATGAGCGTCTTGTCGGTTATCTCTTGGTTTTTGAGCTTATAGGCCTCGGCTTCGGCGCGCGCCTGC
>CATNEU010000228.1 GCA_950097605.1 uncultured Oscillospiraceae bacterium
GTCCTTTACTCATCCGGTGTTTCTCTCTCTATGTTAGCAGCCGGGCTGTCCCCGGGCTGTGGTAGTTGTTGCAGCCGTTCGACGATCAAAACGGTTTTTTGTGCAAGCCCCTGGTCGGTGATGGCAAAAATGCCCGCGCGCCTGCCGAACTTGTTTTTGATATCGTCGAGTGTAAACGGCGACTCGATGGGGGAAAGACCGGTGTCCCGGCAGAAAAAGCGCACTTCCTTTTTGCTGCGCGGCGCCAGGTCGCTTGCCAGCAGCACGGCCTTTGCCTGCCCGGCAGCAACAGCGGCCTTGACCGGATCAAAGCCCATAATCAGCTTGCCCGCGCGTCTGCACAGCGAAAGGGTGTTCAGCAGTTCATGCATTCTCGCTCATCTCCCGTTCCATCGTGTCGTAGACCTCGGCGGGAATCTGGCAGGAAAACGCGCGCTCGAACCGCCGGGCCTTGCGGGCTTTTTTCAGGCAGTCGAGGCTTTTGCAGACATAGGCGCCGCGACCCGGTTTGCGGCCCGTAACGTCCAGCGAGATTTCGCCTTCTTTGTTTTTCACAACCCGCACAAGCTCCTTTTTGGGCTTCATCTCGCCGCAGCCTGTGCACATTCTCAGGGGTACGCGCTTTGCTTGCATTGGATCAACCACCGCTTTCTGTGAACTGATTCGCGTCTTTTTTAGATTTCTTCGAGGTCTTCGAGGATCACGGTCTCCTCGTCCTGGAGCTCGTCTTCGAGCAGGAGCGCTTCGTCGTCCGGCTCCTGTTCGGCGGCAAGCGCCATTGCGGCCTCCTGCTCGTGCAGCTCGATGAACTCACGCTCGGACTTGATGTCGATTTTCCAGCCGGTCAGATGGGCGGCGAGCCTTGCGTTCTGGCCGCGGTTGCCGATTGCCAGCGAGAGCTGGTCATCCGGCACCGCCACCCGGCACACCCTGCCGGTTTCATCCAGAATGTCAACGTCCACGACCTCGGCGGGGGAGAGGGCCGCCTTGATGAATACGGCCGGGTCCTCGTTATAGCGCACAACGTCGATTTTCTCGCCGCCGAGCTCCTCCACGATACGTGCGACGCGGGAGCCCTTCGGGCCGATGCAGGCGCCCACGGCATCCACATTCGGGTCCTTGCTGGTTACGGCAATTTTGGTGCGGGAGCCGGCCTCGCGCGCAATCGACCGGACCTCGACGGTGCCGTCGTAAATTTCGGGCACTTCTTTTTCAAACAGGCGCTTGACAAGCCCCGAGTGCTTTCTCGAAATCTTGATCATCGGGCCCTTTTCGCCGCTGCGCACATCCGCAATGTACACCTGGATGCGGTCGCCCTCGCGGAGCTCCTCGCCCGGGACCATCTCGGATTTGGGCAGCAACGCCTCGTTTTTGCCGATTTCGATGGTTGCGGAGCCGCGCATGGGGTCAATCTTGGTGACGACCGCCGATACGATTTCCTGCTCCCTGCTTTCAAACTCCTGCAGCAGCTGTTCCTTCTCGAACTCGCGGATGCCCTGCCGGATCACGTGCTTTGCGTTTTGGGCCGCGATGCGGCCGAACTGCTTGGTCTCCAGCGGGATTTCCACGGGTTCGCCAACCTGCGCGCGGCGGTTGTACTTCAGTGCCTCGTCCAGCAGGATCTCGGTTTTGGGGTCCTCTACTTCTTCCACAACGTTTTTAATAATCGAGACATTGTATTTAGAGGAGACGGGGTCAATGTCGACAAGCGCGTTGTCAACGCCGCCGAAGTCGTGCTTGATCGCAACCGAAAGCGCGGCTTTGATCTTATCGAGCATATAATCGGCGGAGATGCCCTTCTCCTTTTCAAGAAGCTGCAGCGCTTCAAAAAATTCGGTGTTCATTTTTTCTAATTCCTCCCTAGAAATGCGGCGGCGGCCCGAGCCGCGCTTATCGCGGTCTGGGCGCCAACCGGTTGGCGGCAGGCCATAGCGGTTTTCTTACCTATTAAATAGGCTGGGCTTTGCATATGTTCCACGCGGCCCGGTAAGCGGACGCGCGCGTAGACGCTTCTATTCGTCGAACAGGTTGTCGTCGTCGCAGAGCTTCACGGACGAGACCTCGCCCATCGGAAAGGCCTTTCTCTCGCCGCCGCCCTCGGGCGCGAGCGTGACCGTCTGGTCTGCGAAGCCCTCGAGCGCGCCGCGGAATTCGCGCACGCCGTCGATTGGGCGAATGGTTTTGACGCGGACGGTCTCGCCAATAAACCGCTCGAAATGCGCCGGCTTGACAAGCTCCCGCCCCAGTCCGGGCGAGGAGATCTCGAGATAATAGGACTGGCTGATCGGGTCGGCGGAGTCCAGCAGGTCGGAGACCTTGTGGTGCAGCGCGACACAGTCGTCCATCTCCACGCGGGGTTCCTTGTCGATGAAGATGCGCAGATACCAGTCTGCGCCTTCTTTTTCAAAGCGCACATCCCAAAGCGAAAGCCCCTGCTCCAAAACAGCGGGGGAGACGAGCTCGGTCACGACGGCAACCGTATTTCCCTTTGCGTTTTTTGCCATGGCTACCTCCCAAATAAAACTTTCAGAAAACTGCCGCATGGTCTGTTCCCGGATTTCAGGCTGCTATAGGCAGTATATGCAGCGAAAAACCCGGACATCCGGAAACTGCCGTCCGTTGGGCGGGAATTTCGGAAAAACCCTGTAACAGAAAGGAAAGAGTGGGTTCCCCCACTCTTTCCTTTCCACATATACAACTTTCTTGTCTCACTTTACCACAAACGGAACGAGAAATCAATAGGTAAAATGCACAATCGGCGCAATTTTTCCTATTCTTCCATTTGTTTACCCAGAAAAGCCGCGGCCGTCTGGATCAGTTTGATCTCGGTTTCGCCCGCTGTGCCGCCGCCCTCGCCCGACATGAACATGATGCAGCCGCAGACGTCGCCCGAGGCGAGGATTGGGGAGACCACGGTGGTGTATCGCTCCACGCCCTCGATCGGGAACACCTTCTTGTGCTGGTCGGGGTCGGTATAGGCATAGTTTTTGCGGTGCTCGATGATCTCCTCGAGCTGCGGCGCCACGCGCCGCTCCAGAATCTCCTTTTTCGGGATGCCCGCCGCCGCGACGACGTGGTCGCGGTCGCAG
>CATNEU010000229.1 GCA_950097605.1 uncultured Oscillospiraceae bacterium
CATATGCCCATAGGATAAACAGCCAGGTCAGCAGCATATTGCCCAGCATGACGATACAGGTGACCAGCAGGTAGTGGATCTGACGGGAAGAATACTCCACCGCGGCAAAAACCGTATCATTGGCCTGCTGGAAATAGTCTTCGCTGAGAACCAGCAGCTCGTTCCCGTCGTTTTGCCCGTCCCGGTAGGCGTAAATCAGGCCTTTGATGTCCGTCCACTGCCCATCGAGCACAAACAGCTTCTCCTGATAATTTTCATCGTCCGGCAGGGGGAGGCCATAGCCGCCTTTTCCGGTCTTCAGCTCTTGCAGAATACCGTCGAGGTATTCCACAATAGAATCGTCGGGCTTATTATTCAGCTCCAGTTTTACCAGCCGCTGCGTGGCCCCGCGGACGATACCCACATAGTTTACCAGTTCGCCATAATGCCGTGACTGCACAACGGTGTGAATGATAATGCCGCCGAGCGCGATGAGCAAAACAAACAGGAGTACCAAACCTCCTTTTAATAGCCGCCTCATTTTTCCACCTCCCGCCAAAACAGACCCTCCTCAGGCATTTGAATCCCGCGACGCGCTCTTTTGCCTCTTTTGCTCGTACATCCTCCGGTCCGCCTCTTCAATCATCCGCTTCCAGTCAGGAAATTGCGTGTTCTCCACTATGCCGTAGCTCAGCGACAAGGGATAAGAAAAAGCGCCGCCGGTTTCCAGCGTGCGGAGCGCACGGTTGATGGCTTCCGCCCTCTGTATCGCCGTCCCGGCCGTCATGCCCGCAAAGACAAGCAGGAACTCGTCGCCCCCGTAGCGAAACAGGGTGTCACCGCTCCGGCAGACGCGCTGGATTTCCTCAATGGCCGTTAAGATATACCGGTCTCCTTCCTCGTGGCCGTATTGGTCATTGACGTTCTTAAGCCCATCCAAATCAAGAAAACACAGCGTAAACCCGATCTTCTGTTCCATCATCGCCGCAATCGTTTCCTCCGCAGCCTGCCGGTTGTAAAGCCCGGTCAGCGCGTCGAGGGCGGCCTGTATGCGCAGATGCTCCTCTTCCCATTGGCATTTCTTGAGTTCCTGTTCCATTTGCCGGTTTTTTTCCCGGTAGTCGTCCAGCTCACAAATCCGCACCGTATACCGGACGGCGATATAAAACCCGACAACGCTGAACAAGCAGGACTTGAGGCTCCAGATTTTTAAGACCGGGTCGTTGAGCGGCGTTGAATACAGCAGCAGATTGAGGAATAAATAGAAAAACAATCCGGCCATCATCTCCAGCAGAAAAGCATGGTGCCGGGGATGCTTCAGGATCAATTGCAACCGCCCGATGAAACACGGGCGTCTTAAAACTTGCATGACCATACCTGCCAGCAGAAAGCCCAGGCAAACCGGAAGGCCTTTCAGGTTTGCGACGCTGCTCGTATGATTGTCAAAGCTCTGCAGCGGCTGGTTCATCACAATGGCGACGACGCTGCGGCAAAAGATGTTGGCGGCAAGGCCGTAGTTGATGCCGGTCAAGGTACAAAACAGCGCGCACCGCCCGGCCCCTTTGGTATACAGGAGCGTTTCGAAAAATAAGAGAAAGGCGAACAAAAACCAATTCAGAATCAAAGGGAATTCCAGCACGCTGCACACATAAAAGAACAGGTAGTTGCCCACGAAGCTGGTGAGAATGAGCCAAATTCGCAGGCGCGGCGGCTGGCCGATGGTTTTTACCGCACGGAAATACTGCCAGTTGAAATAAAAATATGCGGCGGCTGTCAGCAGGATTAAAAGCATTTCATCCCCTCCTCTCCGCCCCGGTCCTCGCTCGTTTATCCCGGTACATGTCTCTGTCGGCCCGGTGGAAAATCTCTTCCACGCTGTCGCGGGATTCCTTTGGGACAAAGGTGACGCCATAGCTGAAGGAGGATTGCCCTGTCAAACGGCTCCGAATCGCCTCCATCCGCTTCGCCGCTGTTTCCAGCGGGCAGCCCGGCAGCAATACCACAAATTCATCCCCGCCTACCCGGGCGAAGATATCCACCTTGCGCAGATAAGCGCCAAGCTCGTTTGTAAACCGGAGGATATACAGGTCTCCGGCACGGTGCCCCTCCTGGTCGTTGATCTGCTTGAGATGGTCGAGATCGATATAAACGAGGGAAAACGATTCCTTCTCCTGTAGAAGGAATTCCACCTGCTCCGTCACATACCTACGCGTAAAAATGCCGGTCATGGAATCGAGTGCAATCTTGCTGCGCAGCCGGGCCGCGTTCTGGTTCTGCTGCTCCAGTTTTTCCATCAGCCGCCGGTGTTCCTCCTCCAAGTAATGCACCTTTAGAATTCGATAGATGTGGCGGAGAAAACGCACCAGATAAAATTCCAGCAGTACCGTGCTGCCGATCAGGAAAAGCGGCAGCAGCTTCCATTCAATTGTGGATAGGCACAGCACGCTGTCCAGCAGCAGGAAGATGCTGCACAACCAAAGGAAAATCATAAAAGGCTTGGTCTCCTCGTTCTCCGACTGGGTACGGAGCACCTCCAACACCATATCCCAGCGGGGGATCAGCCAGGCAACCAAATTGTTCACGGCCAGCACGATGCCGATGGTGACCAATCGCCAGAGCGGCTGCCGCAGCACCTCGTTCATCGTCGTATCCGTCACGAGAGAAAGCACGCCAATCAGAATCATATGCAGCGCCATAGTGGTCAAATGGGTGAGATTGATTAAAAACAATTTTCTGGAACGGCTGGCGTTTTTGTGAAATAGCCTTGAGAACTTTTGAAAATACGCCAGTAGATAGAAAAGCGGCAGCGGAATATCGGCTATTCCCCAGAGCGTGAACAGCAGCAGTGGAGGCAGAACGTTCCAGACCCGTTCCCATACCGTGGCCTTTTGCGGGTATCCCAAGGCGCCCATTGCGCGCAGCGACAAAAACCCGTAGAGCAGAGAAAGGGCGGCGGGTACCAGCAGGCCCCAACCGATATAGACGGAAAACGGCAACACAATCCCCTCCTTCCTTACGATGCAACCCGACAATGCCGCCGCCCCCAGGCGCATCAGCGTGCCGTACTTATAATCCTATGCAGGCTGCTCCGCGGCCTCTCTTTCGTTC
>CATNEU010000230.1 GCA_950097605.1 uncultured Oscillospiraceae bacterium
GGTTGTGGCAACGGGAACCACCTATACCGTCACCGAGTGCGCGGTTGTCTATGTCTACGACATCGCAGGCAACTATGGCGGCGTATACAAGGCCAACATCGACAGGACCGCGCCGATTCTCTCCGCTGTCATTGAGGGGACCAGCAAGGCGGTTGAAAACGGCGCAACGGTTGCACAAAACGTGACTGTTAAAACCAGCAAACCCGCCCAGTTCATCATAAACGACGAGGAGCCGACGGTAAGGGCGAACTTTGTGAAGCTCAGAGCGGCCGGCACGTATACCGTTAAAGCGGTGGACATGCTGGGCAATGTTTCAGAAGAGTTCACTGTTACAATTTCCAAATAAACACTTTTTCTGGTATAGAGGGGGCCGCCTGTATGGGCGGCCCCCTCTGCTTTGCCCGGACATTTTGCGAGCAAAGCGGAGCTATGATCCGAAATTTCACCTTGTTAAGATAAATTTTGCGATAATGTTTCGCATAAATGCGCAGCTTATTGTATAAGTTGTATAAATTTTTTGGAAATAATTTAGTCAAAATAATACTTGTTTGAAAGAAAATTTCGGGTTATGATAAGCACATAAGGTTTATAGGGGAAAGTTGTCTATATAAGTGGCGTTGTTATCAATTTGAGCAAAGGCCGCAAAATGTACTGGAAAAAAAGGCGGTGCATTTTGCGGCTTATTTTGGTTCAAAAGCTGCCGAACCACTGAAGTTTCGAAGGAAAGGAGGGCTTCGTCATATATACTGGGTTCGGGCTTTGATCATATAACCAGAGGATGTATCATACACAAAAAGGGGTGTAGATCTAATGAATTGTAAGACGAAAAAGTTGCCCCGCAGCATCATCAGCATTACCCTTGCAATCGCAATGGTGCTGACGATGTTTACAGCGAATGTCGGGTTGATCGGCAGCGCGGCGGACGCTTCTGTGAACTTGGCGCTTGGCAAACAGGTCACAGCTTCCGGCGTTGAGGTCAACGACGGAAGATGGGGGCCGGAAAAGGTGGTCGACGGCACCGTGTCGACGGATTCCAGATGGTCGTCAAACACATCGGATTCCGCTTGGATCGCGGTCAACCTCGGCGAGCCGATGGAAATTGGCAAGGTCGTCCTGAACTGGGAGCTCAAAGCCATGCGCTTCAAGCTGCAAGCATCGGACGACGGGCAGAACTGGACGGATATTGACACAAGATTTGCCGACAATGACAATACCGGAACCGCTAAATTTGTCAACACAATGGTGCTGGATACCCCGGTAGTCGCACAGTATGTGAAGATGCAGGGGATCAAGCGCACCGCGGCAGATTCCGGCGAATTTTACGGTTACTCGCTGTATGAGTTTGAGATCTATGCGCCGGAAGTGCAGCGGCCGGACGCGGAAGTGGCCCAGGAAGTGCTGGACTCGATCGTGGTGCCGGACACTGCGGTGAAGGATTTCACGCTGCCGGTGAGCGGCGAGCAGAAAACCACCATCGCCTGGGCTTCCACCCGTGAGGACGTTATCGCTGTGGACGCAGCGGGCAACGCCAAAGTGACGCTGCCGGCGGAAGAGACGGTTGTGACGCTGACAGCGACCGTGACGACCGGCGAAGTGGTTCTGACCAAGGACTTCAACGTAACGGTCAAATCGGCGGCGGACGCGCCGGTGGACTATGAGATCTACCCGCAGGTACAGAAGATCACCTATGGAGCGCAGAACTTTAGCTATACCAACGAAGTGAACGTGGTCAAAGAGGCCGGCGTGAGCGAGGAAGCGGCCGCTTACCTTGAGAAGGTGCTGGCGTCGCACGGGATGACGGCGGTATATGCGGACGAACTGAGCACGGAGAAAACCAATATCCTGTTGGGGATCAAAGGCGCGGCCGGCGCTGCGGACAGCTATTTCGAGGATATCTCCTACGAAGCGGCGGCGCTGACCGACCATACGGACGGTTACATCCTGCATGTGGCGGCGAAAGACGCGGGCACATTCGCAGTCCTGGGACAGGATACGAGCGCGGTGTTCTTCTCGCTGACCACGCTGGACCAGATGTTGGAAATTAAAGACAACAAGGCGAGCGAAGTCACGATTGAAGACTATGCGGACATGCGGACCCGCGGTTTCATCGAAGGCTATTACGGCGTGCCGTGGAGCTATGAGGAGCGCGCAGAGCAGATGCGGTACGGCGCGACGCAGAAAATGAACACCTATATCTACGCGCCGAAGGACGACCCGTACCACAGGGCGCAGTGGGCGACGCTGTATCCGGAAGAGGACCAGGCGAAGATCCGGATGCTGGCGGATGTCGCAAGAGAGAACAATTACGACTTTATCTGGACGCTGCATCCGGGCGATTCGATCAATTTGAACAGCGATGCGGATTTCCAGAAAGCGATTGCCAAGCTGGAGCAGCTCTATGAGCTGGGCGTAAGGCGGTTCGGCGTGCTGTTTGACGATATTAATTCGGCAAACGCGTCGGGCCAGGCGAACTTCATCAACCGGATCGACACCGAGTTCGTGAAAGCGAAGGGCGATGTGAAGCCGATGGTGACGGTTGGCACAAGGTACTGCCAGGCTTGGGGCGCCAGCATGACGGGCTATTTTAAGGTGTTTGTGCAGACGCTGCATGACGACGTGGAGATCATGTGGACGGGCAACAACACGATGTCCGAGATCAACCGTGCCATCTACGAGTGGCCGAAACAGCAGATCGGAATTGACAGAGATATGATGATCTGGTGGAATTACTCGGTAAACGACTATGATGAATCCAAGCTGCAGTGGGCGCCTCTGAGCGCGCTGAACCCGGACCTGGACAATGTGACGGGCTTTGTGAGCAACCCGATGGCGCACGCGGAAGCGAATAAACAGACGTATTTCGGCGTGGCGGACTACTGCTGGAACACGGCGGACTTCGACTATGAGAAGAGCTACGCGGCGTCGTTCAGAAGCATTGCGCCGAGCATTGCGGAGGAGCTCCAGATGTTCGCGGAGAACGTGTGCAACCTGGACAACGGATCGCTGCATTTCGACGAGTCGTGGGATTTCACAGACCTGCTGGCGGCGTTTGACGACGCAGTGGCAAATGAGGAAGACCTGACGG
>CATNEU010000231.1 GCA_950097605.1 uncultured Oscillospiraceae bacterium
GCGTCCTTTAGATAGCCCTGCAAGACAATTCCCATTTATTTGTATTCTAACACGACGGATGATCGAAATAAGGTGGAAAACGGCGATTGCAAGAGATCCGTCCGGATCTTTTGCAATCGCCGCCGTCCAGTCCCCTTTGGGCCATTGCAGCCCGTACGCACGGACGCAAAAAGCGTCCGGCGCCCTCCTTGCCCACAGCAGGAAGGGCCGCCCACGCAGGCGGCCCTTCTTTTTTGTATCATAAAGGATTGAAGAGAATTAGTCGAGGTTTTTCTCAAGAGCCGCAAGCTCATCCTGCAGCTCGTTCGGCAGCCTGTCGCCAAACTTGCCGTAGAACTCGTGGATGCCCTTTGCTTCCTCTTTCCAGAGCGACTTGTCAACATTCAGCAGGTCTCTGACCGTATCAATTGTCAGGTCGAGGCCTTCAATGTTGATGTCCTCCGCCTTGGGCTCGTAGCCAATCGGGGTTTCAACAGCGTCCGCCTTGCCGGCGCAGCGGTCGAGAATCCACATCAGCACGCGCATGTTGTCGCCAAAGCCCGGCCAGATGAAGTGACCTTCATCGTCGGTTCTGAACCAGTTGACGTTGAAGATCTTCGGCGCCTTGTCGCCCAGCTTTTCGCCCATCTCGAGCCAGTGCTTAAAGTAGTCGCCCATATGGTAGCCGCAGAACGGCAGCATCGCCATCGGGTCGCGGCGGACAACGCCGACTGCGCCGGTGGCGGCAGCGGTCGTCTCGGAAGCCATGATCGAGCCGACAAACACGCCGTGCTGCCAATCCCTGGACTGGTACACCAGCGGCGCGGTCTTCGCGCGGCGGCCGCCGAAGACGATTGCCGAGATCGGCACGCCCTTCGGGTTGTTGAACTCGCTGCTGATGCACGGGCAGTTAACGGCCGGCGCGGTGAAGCGGCTGTTCGGGTGCGCGCCCTTTTCGCCGGTGCTGCTGTCCCACTTCTCGCCCTTCCAGTTCAGGGCGTTCTGCGGCGGGTTTTTGTCGAGGCCTTCCCACCAGACCGTGTTGTCGTCGAGGTTGTGGACAACGTTGGTGAAGATGGTTCCCTTGCGGGTGGATGCCAGCGCGTTGGGGTTGGACTTCTCGTTGGTGCCCGGGGCAACGCCGAAGAAGCCGTTCTCCGGGTTGATCGCCCAGAGTCTGCCGTCCTCGCCCTTGCGGAGCCAGGCAATGTCGTCGCCGACGGTCCAGACCTTATAGCCCTGCTTTGCATAGACCTCCGGCGGGATCAGCATGGCCAGGTTGGTCTTACCGCAAGCGGACGGGAACGCCGCCGCGATGTAGCGCACGTCGCCCTGCGGGTTTTCCACGCCGAGAATCAGCATGTGCTCCGCCATCCAGCCCTCGTTTTTGCCCTGGTAAGAAGCGATTCGCAGCGCAAAGCACTTTTTGCCAAGCAGCACGTTGCCGCCGTAACCGGAGTTAATCGACCAAATGGTGTTGTCCTCCGGGAAGTGGCAGATATATCTCTTCTCCTCGTCGATGTCCGCTTTGGAGTGCAGGCCGCGCACAAAGTCGTTGGAGTCCGGTCCCAGGTGATCCAGAGCGGCTTTGCCCATTCTGGTCATGATGTCCATGTTCAGGACAACGTAGATCGAGTCGGTCACTTCCACGCCGACTTTGGACATCACCGAGCCAATCGGGCCCATCGAATACGGGATGACATACATTGTGCGGCCCTTCATAACGCCGTCGAACATCTCGCCGAGCTTCGTATAGGCTTCCTTCGGGTCCCACCAGTTATTGGTCGGGCCGGCGTCCTTCTCGTCCTGCGAGCAGATGAAGGTGCGGTGCTCAACGCGCGCAACGTCGTTGACGGCGGTGCGGTGCAGCAGGCAGCCCGGGAGTTTTTCCTCGTTGAGGGCGGTCATTTCGCCGGAAGCGAGTGCCTGGTCTCTGAGAGCCTTGAGCTGCTCCTCGCTGCCGTCGATCCAAACCACCTGGTCGGGTTTGGTCAAGGCAACAACTTCGTCCACCCAATTTAAAACATTCTGGTTTTTTGTCAATGCCATAGGTTTTATCTCCTTTCGATGATCACGCTTTTTCAGCGGGACACGCCGGACGCCTTTCCTATTATAAAAGAAACCCGCCGGCCAAACCGGACGGCGCGTCTGACGCCGTACACCTTGAAAAGTAAAGACATGGTCCTTACCTGTTCGCGTATGAAAAAAACGTGGAACCAACAAACTGGCAGGAGCCAATCTTCCACGATTACCATTATAAACGATTCCATCTGAAAGTGCAACCGCGTTTTCGCGCGGCCGGGGCCGAAAAATGAAGGATTTTGCCTCTGCAAATTTCATAATTTTGAAATTTGCGGGCAAAATCCTGTATAGCGCGGATAACCGCCGCAGTTTTTATAATAGGAAGAATGAAAAGTATGGTGATGTATAAATATTCCCGCCAATTTTGCATAATTCGGGGCAAAATTCAGGTATTTTTCACGTATTTCACAATTCATTCACAGATTATACGCGATATCCAATATCAACCATCTGGTTGCTCCTCGACCCCCACCACTTTGCACCTTCCAATGCTGAACCGGATCATGCGGCGCACGATCTCCCCGCGCGTGAGATTGGTTGCATCGCTGATCTGCTGCAACTGTTCAAGTGTCTCATCGTCCAGCCGTACCGTCAGGCTACTGAACTTTTTGCCCTCCATTTTCGGCTCCCAGGTCAGGTACAGTTTTTCTTCCATCGCGGTTTTCTCCTTTCCAGCCTATGCGCTGGGGGCTTTTTTATTTTGAACAAAATGCAAAAGTGCTATTTTTAAATTGCAGGATTCTCCGGCAAGGGAGTTCCCCTGAAGGGGAACTCCCACAAGGGGTGTAAGTCTTTACATTTGGTTTTTTGTTTTGTTTCATTATATCATATGATATCTGTTTTTTTCCCAATTGAAACATATTTGTTTCATTATATATTTTATGAATGCATTGCTTCTATTTCTGCTTCTCCTTTCGTTCGTCGCTCAGGCCGCGACGGGGGATTTATAAAAGGGCTAGGCCCTTTT
>CATNEU010000232.1 GCA_950097605.1 uncultured Oscillospiraceae bacterium
TATTGCCATAGGTCGTCAGCTCGATTCCAAATGTGTCCCCTTTTTTGAGCTGGACGTTAGCGCCCGGAACCTGCATATCAATCGCGGTGAACGCTGCGAGCGACGGATTGCTCTCGGTGTGGGGCGTTGTATCGACGATTTCAACGCCGTTTTTTGTGACTTGAATCCACTTTTGCGCACCTGTCACAATGCCCAGCCCCATCATCAACAGTCCGGCGGCCGTGGCGGCAGCCGCGGCAATCAGAGCGATGCGGGTCCATTTTTGCTTGTTTATCATACAATCGCCTCCTTCTTGCGGGCCCGGCGCAGCTTGCTAAACAGTGCGCGCAAACCCTGCACCGACTTTTTTGCCAGATAAATGGTCATCAGCGCCCAAAGCACACCGAGGCCAATTGCCGCAAGGCCAAGACCTACAAAAAATACGCAGGTCGCTGGGCTTTGCAAAATGACGCAGAGAGCCATGAGAATGACGAGGATACCCGAAAGCATGAGCGCAAGCGACACGACAATGAAGGAAAACAGCACGGCAAATGCCGCGACCACCAAGGCGAACGCCGCCGCCGCCAATCCGATGGCGACGCCCAGCACGCCCGCAAGCATTGGAGAAGCCAGTATAATCAATGGTATCAGCAGCGCCTTGGGCATGCTCTTTTTGGGTTTGATCACGCCTTTGGCCTCATAGTCCGCAAGGATCTGTTCGGCAACGGCTTCCGGTGAGCCAAGCTCGGAAAGCACGCGCTGTTCATTTTCCTCGCCCGCATCGTTGAAATAGTCCGCATAGAAGCGAATGGCGCTCTGCGATTCCTCTGTGGGCAGCTTTTTCAGCAGCTTGTGCAAACGCGCCAAAAATTCGGCTTTATTCATATTGGTACCCCCCTGAAAGCATTTTGTCGACCTTATCCTTATAGACATTCCATTCGCCCAGATAGAACTGCAGCTTTTCCCGCCCGAAATCGGTGATGGCGTAGTAACGCCGGTTGCGGCCCTGAAACGACTTTTCATAGGTCGTCAGGCAGCCTTCCTTTTGCAGGCGGCGGAGCACCGGATAAAGCGTGGATTCCGAAATTTCGATGACCTCCTTGATATTCTGTGTGAGGATGTATCCATACACATCCTCTCGGGATACGACGGCCAGCACGCAGGCGTCCAGCAGCGCCGC
The DNA here is from genome assembly GCA_950097605.1 of uncultured Oscillospiraceae bacterium. Taxonomy (GTDB): domain Bacteria; phylum Bacillota; class Clostridia; order Oscillospirales; family Ruminococcaceae; genus CATNEU01. The sequence continues at coordinate 1,160 of CATNEU010000232.1, forward strand.
ACTGAGTCCAAATACCATTTGCATAACCTCCTGTGGACAGGGTTGTAATCTGTATAATATTATATACCGTATAATATGATTTGTCAAATATGATTCCGCACAAATTGCAAATGTTTTTTCAGCGGGCGGATTGCATCCACAAAATAGAAAAAGGCCCGCCTGTTTTCTCCAGCCAGGCAGGCCTTTTTTCAGTCAACGGATGTTTCTTGATCGTCTGTTAAAGCTTTTCAACACCGAGGGAGACATGCTCGCCGTTGATGTTCCATTCTTTCTGATAGCCGCTGAGGGCGCCGAATTCCACGCGGTCGGCCAGCACGTCGTTCTGGACCTCCGCCAGCGCGGCGGACACAATCTGCTGCAGCTTTTCGTTGCCGTCCAAATACAGCGCGATGTGGTCCGTCACATTAAACCCGGCCTCTTTGCGCATCGTCTGCACCTTGCTGATGACCTCACGCACAAAGCCTTCCTGGACCAGTTCATCGGTCAGGCGGGTGTCAATTGCAATCTGGAAACCACCGTCCGCCGCAGCCACAAACCCCTCGACTTTGGTGGTCTCGATCAGCAGATCCTCCGGGGCAAGCTCGATATCGCCGCCCGGCAGCGCAAGCCGCAGCGTGCCTGTCGCGTCCAGTTCCGCCTTGGCGGCGCTGCCGTCGAGCGCGGCCAGCGCAGTGCGGATCTCGCCCAGCCGCTTGCCGTATTTGGGGCCGAGCGTTTTGAGCTGCGGCTTGAAGCTGTAGGACGAGAAGCGGGACATGTCGCCGGTGAATGCCACTGTTTTGACGTTGAGTTCCTCTTGGATAATCTGCTGGTAATACACCGCGAGCGGCTGCTCGGCGCCCACATACATGGCGGCGAGCGGCTGGCGGTTTTTGATGCCGGCCTCGTTGCGCGCGGCGCGGCCCAGCACAACGATCTTTAAAACGGCGTCCATGTTTTCCTCAAGCGCTTTGTCCACATAAGCCGGATCGGCAATCGGGAAGTCGCAGAGATGCACGCTTTCCGGCGCGGTCTTGTCGATGCTGCAAACGAGGTTGCGGTAGATGTCCTCGGTCATAAACGGGATCATCGGTGCAGCCAGCTTGGAAACCGTCACAAGCGCGGTATACAGTGTCATATAGGCGTTAATTTTATCCTGGGTGAGCTCCTTTGCCCAGAAGCGCTCGCGGCTGCGGCGGACATACCAGTTGCTCATATCGTCCACGAAAGACTGCAGCGCGCGGGCGGTCTCCGGAATGCGGTAGTTGGCGAGATTGTCGTCCACCGCGGAGATCAGCGTGTGCAGCTTGGAGAGCAGCCATTTATCCATAACCGAGAGTTTATCGTAATCGAGGGCATATTTTGTCGCGTCGAACTGGTCGATCTCCGCATACAGCACAAAAAACGCATAGGTGTTCCAGAGGGTGCCCATGAATTTGCGCTGTCCCTCGGTGACGGCGTCGGCGTGGAAGCGGTTGGGCAGCCACGGCGCGCTGTTTTCATAGAAATACCAGCGGATCGCATCCGCGCCGTGCTTGGCCAGCGCGTCGAACGGGTCGACGGCGTTGCCCTTGGATTTGCTCATTTTCTGCCCGTTTTCGTCCTGCACATGGCCGAGCACGATCACGTTTTGATACGGCGCCTTGTCAAACAGCAGCGTGGAGATCGCGAGCAGGGAATAGAACCAGCCGCGCGTTTGGTCCACGGCCTCGGAGATGAAGTTTGCCGGGAAGTTTTCCTCGAAAACCTCTTTGTTTTCAAACGGGTAGTGCCACTGGGCAAACGGCATGGCGCCCGAGTCGAACCAGCAGTCGATGACCTCTTCCACGCGGTGCATCTCGCCGCCGCAGGACGGGCACTGGATCGTGACCGCGTC
>CATNEU010000233.1 GCA_950097605.1 uncultured Oscillospiraceae bacterium
GCCTATTGGGAGATTTTTTAATTTCCCTTTCAAAACGGCGGCTTCCCCAGTAGACAAAGAGCCATGTGCAGCCGTTTGGCTGCACATGGCTCTTTATCGTCCTGAAACATGGGACCTTATTTTCGGGTTTCAAGCATTGCCCGGGTCTGCGGCAGCATCGCGAGCAAGAAGGCGCCTCCCACCGTAATCAGCAGCTCCGGCAGCATATACGACCCGTTGTATACGATGGAATACGTCCAGGCGCCAACACCCTCGGGCACATAGCTGCCCCACAGCAGCACGCCGGAAAGCAGATGGCAGACAAAGCGCAGCGCAATTACCAGCGCAACGCCCGCCGGAAAGGAGACCGTGGTGCCCACCGGCAGCTTTTTAAAAATGCCTGCCAATCCGAGCACACCGAAGGCGATGATAAAATCCAGAAAGATCGCCGCCACAAATACGCCGAGCGTGTTTCCCTGCAGCGTGCCGCCGAACAGAACCAACTGCACCAGCGCATTTGCAACCGCTGTCAGGACGCCCCACTTCGCGCCATGTCGGTAGGCCATAAACACGATTGGGAGCATACTGCCCAGCGTAATGGCGCCTCCATTGGCCCAAAACTGAAACGAAACCAAGCTCAAAACGGTGGATAGGGCTATGAATATTGCGCCCTCGGTCAGCTTTCTCACTCTCTGATTGCTCATAAACTGGTTGTCTCCTGTCCCGCGGAGCAGCCGTATGCAGCCCCGCGCTTTGTTTTTTGTCCGTCCAATACGCGTACGTGATACAGCCTCAAAAAGGCCGCAAAAACCGCACACGATTTTCGCAGCCTGTCCATTGTTTTCGTCCGTCTATTTGCGCAGCCGCAACGTTGCGGTAATGGGAAAATGGTCGCTTGGAAACCGGCCGTCGATCTTGGAAACGTCGATTTTGGAATCGATCACCTCAAAGTCGTCCGAGACAAAGATATAGTCAATGGGCTGTTTCCGGTCCTTCACCTTGCCTTTGAAGCCGTGGTGGGTATTGTGCAGCCCATGGCGCTCCTCACAAACCGAATAGACGTCCAGCAAGCGAATATTATCATATCCATGCTGGTTCTCCCGCAGCTTGCGCACCGGCTTGCTATCCGGTTTCGCGTTGAAATCCCCCATCAAAATCACCGGCAGGGGGTCGCGCTTTTGGTATTCGCTCATATAGCGCATAATAATGTCCACCCCCAGCTCCCTGGAAAGCCAGCAGATGTGGTCAAAATGCGTGTTGAACACCCGGATACGGCGGCCGCTCTGCTTGAGCTCGACCTCCGCCACGGTGCAGATGCGCGGAAAAATCGCAAAATAGGAGCGGCTTCCAAACTTCTCGGGATGCTTGGACAGCCAAAAGGTTTTATAAAACTGCACGTCCATATCATCGTCTTTAATGATGATATCGGAATGCTCGTTGGACAAATTCTTTTTGCGTCCAAGACCCAGCACACTGTAGCCGCCCAGCAGGGATTCAATGTCCTTTTTCATAGCGGGCAACAGCTCCTGGACCCCGATAATCGAAGCGCCGCTGCCTTTTATATACGAAGCCGCAAGCTCCTTGCGGTTCATCCACCGGTTGCATTTGTCGTGCTTGGAATCCTTGCGCAGATTAAAAGACACCACTTTAATTGCCTCACTCTGAAACATGCTTGTTGCGCCCAAATGCATTCACCTCTGTATTTCATAGACCCTTTGTACCAGTATACGCATAAAGATAGTATAGGCGATTTTTAAAAATAACCCTACAGTATTGTGTGTCCGATTTATGAAAACAGCGAAAAATATTTGGCGAAACCACCAGCATTATCCATTTTCATCACGCGCCGGGTTAAAACACAAAAGTGGTCACCACGATCTGCAAGAGCGCGCATACATAGAACACGATCATGCCCGGTGCCCGAAACAGCAGGCCCACGTTTTTGCCGCTCTCGATTTTCAGGTGCTTGACGTCCACAATCACGTTGAAAAAGCCCCATATGACCAAACCGATGGTCACAAGGGAATAGGCTGCGGCGACCAGAGCGGAATTTGCCGCGAGCGACGGCAGGATCCCCCCAAAAAAGTTCATCAGCATGTGCAGGTAAATAGAATACTTGACCGTCCCGGTTTTCAGATAGATATAGCCGAAAATGCAGCCAATGGCAAAGGTATAGAAAAACTGCGAGAGATTGCCATGGAACAAAGCGAAAATCAGCGCCGACCCAAAAATCGCCATGCCGTCGCCAAAGCGTTTCAACCCGTGGATAATCAGCCCGCGGAACAAAATCTCCTCCATCACCGGTGCGGCAACGCAACTGAATAAAAACAGCACCACGAATTCAACCGCGGAGGACGGCAGCATGCCTGTCACCGGATTGACGATCTCACTGCCTTTGACCGCCGACAGCATCGCCGTGACAATCTGGGTGAGCAGGTTGAGCACATAGGTGAAAAACATCATAATCGTGAAGGATTTGAGAAACGCCCTCCCGCTCATTTTTTCACGGGTTGCAAACAGCTCTCTGCTGAAAAGCGTGCGAAACCCGCCGGTCACAGCCAAAAACACCGGCAGCGCGCAAAAATACAGCGGCACGATGGATAACACCACGGTATAGAGCTTGGCATACGCGGGATCCGTTGCAAAACCCGGCGCAACCGCCCGCAGCAGCAAAACCAGCAGGAGCGACGATGCCTGCAAAACCCAAAACAGCGCCGTCATTCCAAAGCCAAGCCGTGAGACTTGTTTTCTGGTGTATACCGACGTTTCCGACGGCTGCGCGGCAGTCTCCGTTTCCTTCTCTGGCGTCGGATATCCGCCGCCAGCTTTTCCGTTGTTGGGATATTCCCCGATGACAATCCCCTCCTACTGCGCACAAAACGCCTCTGCCGTCCCGGCAGGGGCGTCTTACCGCAAAGTCTGCTTGTTGTCTATCAGTTTACAGGATTTCCGGCAGCGTGTCAAATATTTTCCTGTAATCGGATTCTCCATATGTCTTCCAG
>CATNEU010000234.1 GCA_950097605.1 uncultured Oscillospiraceae bacterium
ACAGATTGTTCAATAGAAGTATAGACGGTTTGTGCTTCAAGAGAGTAGTAGGCCACCGAGTAACCAACTAACAAAACTCCCAAAATTGAAGCAAGCATTTGATCCGGAGCACTGCAGCGCGGTGGTGCTCGACCGGATGGGCAAGCTGCACATCGAGGCCTATATCCGCTTTGCGCGCAAGTTTTACGGGATCACCAAGGAGGCGGGCAAGGAGCAGTATCTCGTGCCCTATCTGATGTCCTCCCATCCGGGATCGACGATGAAGGAGGCCGTGGAGCTCGCCCTGTTTCTCAAACGTGAGAACATCCGCCCCGAGCAGGTGCAGGACTTTTATCCAACGCCCGGCACGGTCTCCACCTGTATGTTCTATACAGGGCTGGACCCCTACACCATGCAGCCGGTATATGTGCCGAAGGACCGGCATGAGAAGGCGATGCAGCGGGCGCTGCTGCAGTATTTCCGGCCGCAAAACCGCGCGCTGGTCATCGAGGCGCTGCGGGCCGCGGGCCGCGCCGACCTGATCGGGTTTGGCGAGGGCTGCCTGGTCCGGCCCGACGCGGCATACCAAAAGCAGCAGGCCGCGAAAGCGGGCGGGCGCGCGGGCGGCAGGCCCGGACAAAAGCGGACGGGAATGCACACGGGTGTGAAAAACGGAAAGGGGCGTGCGGCATGGCAAAAAGGCGCAAGACGAAAGGGCTGATCAGCGGCATCGTCGTCGCGGTGCTGCTGGTTTTGAGCCTCGGCATCACCTATGGCGACAAGCTGCCGTTCGCGGTGCCGACCTGGTCGGAGCTGAGCGCGATGCTGGGACTCGACGAAGAGGAGACCCCCGTTCTCACAAGCAGCGATTTTGCGGTGCATGTGATCGACGTGGGGCAGGCGGACGCAATTTTGATCCAGTCGTTCGGCAAAAACGTGCTGATCGACGCTGGAGACAACGACATGGGGGACGGCGTCGTCTCGTATCTGAAGCAACAGGGCGTGACCAAGATCGACACGCTGATCGCGACCCATCCGCACGCCGACCACATCGGCGGTATGGATGTGGTGGTGCGCAAACTGGAGGTCGGCGAGGTGATCATGCCCAAGCTGCCGGATGCGCTGGTCCCAACCACCAAGACCTATGAGGATTTGCTCGATGCGATCTCTGAGAAAAATTTGAAAATCAAACCTGCAAAGGCCGGGGATACCAGGCAGCTCGGGGAGGCTGCGCTGACCATTCTGGGACCGGTGGGCAAGTTTGACGGGCTCAACAACTATTCGGTCGTGAGCCGTTTGGACTATGGCGAGGTGTCGTTCGTGTTTACGGGAGACGCCGAAAAGGAAGCGGAAAACGCAATTCTGGCGTCCGGCGCAAATCTCAGGGCAAACGTGCTCAAGGCCGGGCACCATGGCAGCTCCACCTCGTCCTCACAGGCGTTTTTGGAAGCTGTGAAACCGAATTATGCGGCCATTTCGGTGGGTGCGGGCAATAAATACGGCCACCCGCACAAGGAGACCATCAACCGGTTTTCCAAGCTGGGTATCCAGGTGTTCCGGACCGACCACGACGGTTCCATCGTGTTTGAGAGCAAGGATGGCAGGGAGCTGGAGGTTAAAACACAGAAATAGCCTTGTATACATACCCAATAAATATACGATGTGTAAAATACAGGCCGCGTGGGAAGTGATTTCCAACGCGGCTGGCGGAAAGGCGGAGGGAATATGCTTGTAATCGACCGGATTGAAGGGGCGTTTGCCGTCTGCGAGGACGAGGGGCGCATGCTGCGCGAACTGCCGGTCTCGCAGATCGACGGGACGTTTGCCGAAGGGGACGTGCTGGTTCCAACGGACGGCGGGCGCTTTCGCGCCGATCCAGAACAGACCGCCCGCCGCCGCGCCGCCATACTCAAAAAGCAGCGTGACCTTTGGGCGGAGGAATAGACGCTATTGCGCAAAATGTGGGCGGGGCGGTCCGATACCGGCCCGCCTGTTTTATGATGGTTGGGAGAGGAGGCCCGGACAGGATGGAGATTGAGGAGTTCCTGCAAAAACAGCACGGCATTGCGTTGGACGCGCAGCAGCAGGAGGCCGTACGGCGGGTGGAGGGGCCAGTGCTGCTGCTGGCATCGCCGGGCGGCGGAAAAACCACCGTGCTGGTTGCGCGCATCGCGCATATGGTCGTCTCGCTGGGCGTGGACCCGGGCCGGATTCTCACGATCACCTATAACAAGGAGTCCTCGCTCGATATGAAGCGGCGGTTTGTGCAGTTGTTCGGCGGGACCATCGACCCGCCGCCCAAGTTTTCCACGATCCATAGCCTCTGCTACGCGGTGCTGCTGTCCTATGTGCGGCTGCACGGCGTGCGCCCGCCGCTGCTGCTCGAAAGCAGCGAGACCGTGAGCAAAAACCGCGTTTTGGGCGATATCTACCGCGCCGTGCATGCCGAATTTGCCGGCGAGGACACACTGGAGACCCTCTCCACCGAGCTTTCCTATGTCAAAAACATGATGCTGACGGGCGAGGAACTGGAGGCGTATCAGAGCAGCGTGGGCGGTTTTCTGGAGATCCTGCGCCGCTATGAGGCCTTCAAGCGGGAGAACGGCTACATCGACTTTGACGATATGCTGACCGATGCGCTGGACGTTTTGCAGAAAAACCCGCGGGTGCTGGCGCATTACCGCGGCCGGTATGACTACCTGTTGGTGGACGAGGCGCAGGACACCTCTAAAATCCAGCACGCGATCATCCGGCTGCTCGCGGCGCCCCGGAACAACCTGTTCATGGTGGGCGACGAGGACCAGAGCATCTATGGGTTCCGCGGGGCCTATCCCGAAGCGGTTTTGCAGTTCAGCAGTTGGTATCCCGGCGCGGCTGTTCTCAAAATGGAGCAGAACTACCGCTCGACGAAAGAGATCGTCCGGTGTGCGGGCCGGTTCATCCGCTTCAACACCAAGCGGTACGATAAGCGGATGGTCA
>CATNEU010000235.1 GCA_950097605.1 uncultured Oscillospiraceae bacterium
CCGGATATTCAGCAGCCGCAGAACCGGACGCAGGCCAACTTTGTCGATCAGATTCCGCAGCTTGCGGTGTCCGGGACGCGAGGACTTTTCGAGAATATCCAAGTTGTTTCGCACCAGCGCAACGGCCTGTTTGCGGTCTTCGCGCTTCCCGGAATACACCTTTTGGATGTTGCTGCGGAAGTGCACGGCATATTCATTGATCAACAGTTGCTTAAATTCGGGGCTGAAATCGGAAGCCTCGATCGAGTCGATCCAAAACCGGCAGATGAACACAATGTCCGACAGCAGCTTTAAATTATAGGTGTTGGTGATGGAGTTTTCCCGCTGCTTTCGATAGCAATAATAGCTGCCTGCCAGCGCGCTGCAATGCTCCGCGGCAAAATACACATTCGGCGACCAAAACGCGTCCTCGCAGAGAAGCCCCTTTTTGAAAAACAGCTCGTTGTTTAAAAGCAGCGTCCGTGCATACACGTTTTTGCAGGCGCTGGAGATGCACTGGTGCTCCCGCCGCAATACAGAAAGCAAAACCTCCGGACCGGTTTTTCCGGCAATCTCTTCCCGCTTTAAAAAGTTGTCCGGATAGGTCTTTTTGCCGTCGGCAGAGAAATACAGAATATAGTTTCCAAAGATCAGGTCCACATCCGGCTGCGCCGCCACGATCTCCCGAATTTCCCGGATATACCCCGGTTCCCAAAAGTCGTCGCTGTCCAAAAACACCAGGTAAGCGCCGCGCGCGCGGCGCATGCCGTAATTTCTCGCGTCGGACAAACCGCCGTTTTCCTTGTGGAAAACCCGCACCGAGCCGCACTGTTTCTCGTATTGGTCACAGAGCGCGCCGCTGCCGTCGGTCGAACCGTCGTCAACCAGCAGGACCTCGATATCCTCGCCAAAGGTCTCCTGCTTGAAGACGCTGTCCAGACAGGCGTCCAGATAATCGCGCACATTGTATACCGGAATAATGATGGATAACAGGCATTCTGTTTCGCACTTATTCAATTGCGCATACTCCTTTATACTGATATCGGGAAAACCGGAGGGTTTCAGTCCATAAGCATACCAAAAATAGCGTTTAAAGATTGCAGCCGTATACCGAGCCGTGCAGCGGCTATTGTTTGACTACATATTCCAGCCAAACACCGTTTTAAACGGCGTGTTCAGATCGGTTGCAAACACCCGGTGGAGATCCTCAATGCAGTTGACCGGCTGGTCCTCATAGACAATTACTTGCAGCCTTCTTTGCAACTGCGCGTCCTCCATATACCGCACGGCCCTCTCGAAATCCGCACGGCCTGAGCGGCTGCAGCCCACAAAGCTCAACCCTTTTTCCAGGATATCGCGCGTGTTGATCGGCACTTTGTTTTCGCTGACGCCCATCAGCATCACGGTGCCCTGCGGGTTGATGGAACGGATAATGTCGTCAATCGCATAGAAGCTTCCCTCGCCGCCCGCGCACTCAAAGGCGTGGTCCACGCGGAAGCCGTCCGGCAGATTGTCCGCGATATAGGTGTCGTGGACAAACGAGAACTGCGAGAGCTTGCGCTCGTTTTTGCCCACCACGACCACTCTGCTTTCAGGAAAACGCCTGCGGAGAATGCAGGCCACCACATAGGCAAGGCTGCCGTCGCCCCAGATGCCGATGGTGTCCCGGCGGGCATGCGCAGCCAGGTCAAAGCGGGTGGACGCGTGCACCGCAACGCTCACAAATTCGGTGATTGCCGCAATCGGCGGGGCGATTTTCTCAAACGGAACCACCCGGTCGGCGGGCAGGTCCACAAATTCACGCATGAACCCGTCATGCCCGCTCGAAAGGAAATACGATCCCTTTGCATAGTTTTCGTAGACGATGCCGTCCTCCATGATCGAGACGTTGGGGATCATCACCACTTTTTGTCCCGGCTGGTACTGCCCCGTGCCGTCCGCAATCACCTCGCCGCAGCACTCGTGGATCAACGCCATCGGCAGCTTTTTGCGCAGCACGCGCATATCGCGCTGCCCGAGATAATAGCGCTGGTCCGCATGGCAGACCGCCAAATACTTGGGCCGGATCACCACCCGGTCCTTCAAATCCACGTCCGCATATTCAACGGAGAATACGCGCGGGCTCACCAGTTGATAGATATAGTTAATCAACGTCGATTCCTCCAACCATGGCCTGCGCGATTTTATAATCGCTGACGGTTGTAATCTTCAAATTGGAAATCTCGCCGGCGACGAGCTTGACCGGCGTGTTGCGCACCACGCAGATTTTGCAGGCGTCGGTCAGCACCTCTTTTTCCTCCTCCGAGAGGTCGTGGTAGAGGTTTTTGAGCATCGACATCTTAAAGCTCTGGGGCGTCTGTCCCTGGTACATCAGGCTGCGGTTGGGGATTTCCGCAATCTCCTCGCCGTCCTTTGAGACCACAATCGTGTCAATTGCAGGCACCACGGTGTCGCAGGCGCCATACCGGATCGCGGCGTCGATGTTTTCGTTGATAATCCGCAGCGTTACAAACGGCCGCACGGAGTCGTGCGTGACAATGATGTGCTCGTCGCTTTCGCCGTGGTCTTTCTCAACGGCGTCGATGATGTTGAGGATCGTGCTGTTGCGGTCCCCGCCGCCCGGAACAATCGTCACGGGCGCGCCCGCCAAGTGCTTGTCCAGAAGGTCCTGCATGTGTAGCTGCCAATTCGGATGCACGCCGACATAGATGCGGTCAAAACGGTTGCACATCAAAAACTTCTCAAGCGTGTGCAGGATAATGGGTTTCTCCCCCAGCGGCAAAAACTGCTTGGGCATATCCGAGATGTTCATACGGGAACCAACGCCTCCCGCCAAAACAGCGCCAAAAATCATATAAATTCATTCCTTTCCATCAATCGGTTCGATCAGAAGGTTGTTCTATGCAATAGTATTGCCCTTTATACCGCAAATAGCTGTGCTCGAGGTCGCAGAGTACCACTTCGTGCTTAGGGGCC
>CATNEU010000236.1 GCA_950097605.1 uncultured Oscillospiraceae bacterium
GGGGCGAACGGCTCCGCTCCATTTGACTGTACGCCGTATAGAGCATAGCAAAGGGCGGCAGTACAGCGGTCGCGGGAAGATTTGATGTGGGTCGCGGGCCTGCCCCCTTCACAATCCCCGTTTCCAGACATAAGATAAGCCGATAAAAGAAGGCTGGCAGTAAGAATCCGCTTTTGCACATTGGATTCTTACTGCCAGCCTTTTTCTATCTGCTAGATTCAGGTACGGCCGGGGATTGTTAAGGGGCGCGTCTTCCGACCCATCGGCGCACTTTCTGCGACCGCTGCGCTGTCGCCCCTTGCCTATCTGAAAACGGCGCAGCGTCAAATGGAGGAAGGTAGCGGCACCCCTTAACTGAATTTTTGCATCCTTTTTCTTCACGAAAAAGGATGGGCCGGTCGCGGCCCGAGCGACGAACCAAAAGATAAATGCATCTAAAGTTAAAAAATCAAAGCAAAAAAGATGGGCCTGTCGCGGCCTAAGCGACAAACGAAAAGATAAATGCATCTAAAGTTAAAAAACAAAGCAAAAAGGATGCGCCGGTCGCGGCCTGAGCGACGAACCAAAAGATAAACGCATCTAAAGTTAAAAAACAAAGCAAAAAGGATGGGCCGGTCGCGGCCCGAGCGATAAGCTAATAAATAGATGAATCTAAGGATTAAAGAGAACAAAGATAAAGGAAAGGCCCCGTCCCGGCCCGAGCGACAAAAAAAAGTTGTGAAATGAAAGGATAAAGGGGAATCCCCCTATGCTTCCTCCTGTCCCCGTTTGCAGCCAACCCGCCGCCAATATACCGCCGCGGCTGCGATGAACACCAGACACACAAGCGCATACACCCAGAAATAGGTATTCTGCATCCCGCCGTACAGGATCATCACCGAACCCAGCGTTGCCATAATCGGATTGATCTTGCCACGCCACAGCCCCTTGATCTCCCCCTTCGCCGCATAGCGAATCACCGCGATATACAGCACAACATAGAGACAGTAGTTGACTGTGATGCTGATTTCCGACACGTCCGCATTTGGAAGAATTTCAAACCGCTGGGTGATCCAGTGCACCACTGTCCAAAACAAGACCAGCGCCAAGGTGAGCAAGGCGGAAGCGCGGGAAACGCCGGAGCGTGCGTTTTCCCCCGTAAACCGGTTGGAAAACGGCAGCATGCCGCGCATTGCCAACGCATAGGGCTGGCGGATCAACCCCATTGTCAGGCCGTTGACGGTGCCCATTACCGAAATGATGATAAAGACCAAAATCGCCTTCGCACCCACGGGCCCCAGCAGATGCCTGGCAGCCGTATATACATGCGCGTCTCCCATGTGCATAATCTTCTCCGGGCCGATGTAAATGCTGATACCCACAAAGTAGGCAATATAGACCAGCAGGATGAACAGCGGCGCGATAATCAACGATAGCGGGATGTTGCGCTTTGCATTTTTCACCTCGTGCGCAATTGAAGTCGAGACAATCCAGCCGTCGAACGCAAATGCAATCGGCCCAATTGCCGTAATCCAACCCGTATTGACCATCTGGGTGATATCGCTGTACCGGATGTCCGATACATCCCCAAACACAAAGCCTGTGACGGCAATCACCAGCAGCGGCACCAGCTTAATAAACGTCGAGGCGTTTTGAAAATAGCCGCCCAGCTTGGAGGAGAGCAGATTGAGGCCAAACAGCGCGCCAAACACCAAAATCCCGATGAGGATTTGCTGGGTCAGCGTACCCTCGAGTCCAAACAGGATGCAGGCATAGATACCCGTAACCCATGCCACCACCGCAATCAACGTGGGGTAGTATAAAAAGGTGTGAAACCACCCGATGATGCAGGCACTGGTTTTACCCGACGACTCTTCCGCATAGGTAATGACGCCGCCGGGCTTGTCGGTCCGGGCCGCCAGCTCCGCGATGCTCAGGCTGCCGAAGATGATGCTGACAGCCGCCAACACAAAAACCAGCACCCCCAGCGAAACGCTGCCCCGGGTTGCGACGAGAATGTTGTCGCTTTTAAAGAAAATGCCCGAACCGATTACAATGCCCACAATCATTGTGATTGCAGTCGGCAGGCCGTATTGTTTGCGTTCCATATGCGCTCTCCTTGCCGAAGCTTTTAGGGAGGAAAGCCGCCCCTTAAACTCCACCAGATTTGGTTAATATCATACCATATCGGTATGCTTTTGTCAAAACAGACCCATCCTCTGCCGCCGTCTGTTTTTGCCCATCTGCTCTTAGTATCTGCCGGAACGCGCCGAATCATCCGCCTGGACGCGGCCGGCAGATAAAAAGCGGGGACGGATCATTCAGGATCCGTCCCCGCTCAAGTATACGGCCGTTTTCTAACCCGGAAGGCCCGCACACAGCCCTCCGGTGCAGACCGCCTTCAAACCGCGGCCATCGTGTTTGCGCGCAGGCAGGCGACCCGCGCATTGGCGCAGCCGCCCCGTTCTTCAATGCAGGCCTCTTCATGCAGGCACTGCACACCCTTCACACCGTCCGAAGAAAAATATGTTGCAATTTGAATATTGGCCCGCACACAGGGACAATATCTCACATGTACACTTTTAAAATCTCTCATACTAGCACCTCGTTTTATTTGATATCTCTATCGAACTGCACGGGAACCTTTGGTTCCCGGACCGTATCCGGATGCCTGCGCATCAGGTCTGATAGCCATGATAAATTGATCGATTGGAGCACTCGCCTCTGTCTTTCACGCAATGCGGCTCGTTGAGACAACTCTCCTGCTTTTCGCCATTATCGTCTATTCTGCTTTCCACCACTACGTTTTTCCCCACCACAGGGCAATATCTTTCGTATACCGTTCTATGGCTGTTCACCTCATCCACTCCTTACTGCCGTGAATTTCATCAACACCGGTTTTTTCCCCGCGTTTTGCCGCGCTGAAATCTCATTAATAATATATGAGCTTTGCGGACCTTTATACTTCTATTTCA
>CATNEU010000237.1 GCA_950097605.1 uncultured Oscillospiraceae bacterium
GTTTGCCGCGCGCGCTGCAAAAAGCGGGCGAAGCGTTTCGCCTCCTTCCCCAGTGTTCCAATGCCCCAATTGGAAGGCAGAGAGCTGACCGGCAGCAAAATGCCCGCTCCCCTATCAAAGACCTCTTGTACCCTGCACATTGCAAATTCCTCCTGTATTTGGTCAAAAGCGGCGCAACGTGTCTTGTTGTTTTGCCGTTTTTGGCGGTTTGCGGTTTATGGTTAGAAACGGCCGGCTAGTGCCGGACAGACATAGTAGTATTCTATCGGATATCTGCAATTTGTGCAACCTTACTCTGTGTGTTTTGTAGAATATAACAAAACACATGAACCATTTTTGACAACTGTGTGCAGTATACTCTGCTCGACAGCTTGACATTTTGTGTGATTCGGTTTATCATAAAATGAACAATTCATTCATTTCGGGAGGCAAAAAACCGTGAATCAACGCATGAAAGCCATTGCCGCAGCGGCAACCCGCCTGTTTTTGCGGCAGGGCTATTCTAAAACGCAGATCAGCCACATTGCAAAGGTCGTGGGCGTCTCTGTCGGCACGATCTATCTGGATTTTTCCGGGAAGCGGGAAATTCTGCATTTTATCTTACAATGTGTATTGGACCCCAGCTTTGCGGATCAAAAATTGGAAACGCCGATTGCAAATGAACAGTTTTCCGGCTTGAAAGACGAAATCGCCACGGCTTTTGAACAGACTGCCGCAAGTTTTGCAAAGCATCTCGAAGAGGACGCGGACAACTACAGCTTTGCAGCTCTGCTTTCCGATACGTTCGACCTGCTGTCCCGCTATGCGGTTGGCTGCCTGTTTATCGAAAAAAATCAGTTCGACTTCCCTGCTCTTGCGGCTGACTATAAACGATACAGAAAGCGTTTTTTTGAGACCATGGGACTCTACGTTGAACGTTTTATGCAAAACGGAACGGTGCGTCCCCTCGAAAATCCGGAGCTTTCCACCATGCTCATCATTGAAATTCTCTCCTGGTGGGCTATGGATATGCGCTATGTTTCGTTCGAGACGTATGATATCCCGCTTGCGCTTGCAAAAAAGGCCTGTTTGGACAATATTATGACGGCATATGCGTCTATACGCTGAAAGTTTGCGGGCCGAAAGCCGCATTGAATGAACTATTCAGTCATATTCCGTCCTATTTGAGGAAAACTGGCCACATCCTGGCCTCTACAGCAAAACCCCGGTGCAAAATTGCACTGGGGTTTTGCTGTAGAGGGTTTCCGAAGGCATGGAGGCCGTGCAATGTTGCTTGGTTTTACGAAGGTGGGTTTGCCTTCTGTTCCGGCGGGGCGTCCGGTTCGAGCTGGAGCGCAAACCAGAAGATACTCCCCTCTCCCACCTTGCTTTTGACGCCATAGCGCGCGCCGTGCAGGTCGAGGATCGACTTGACAATCGAGAGGCCGAGCCCGGTGCCGATTTGCGCGCGTTTATGGGCTTTGTCCACCTTATAATACCGGTCCCAAATATAGGGCAGCTTGTCGGGGTCAATTCCTTCGCCGGTATCCCGCACTTCAATTTTGACATGGTTTTCTTCCACAAGCTGCCGCAGATAGATGCATTTGTCCGGCCCGGTATAGGTGATGGCGTTGTTGATGAAATTGTAGATCACCTGTGAAATCCGCAGTTCGTCCGCATGCACGTAAATCTCCCGGTCGCTGGAAAAGGAAATGGTGTATCCGTCCTGCTCCGTGAGCTTGTTATAGCGGCCCAACGTATCCCGAATGGCCTGCGTGAGATTGAACCGGGTACAGTGCAGCTTCTGCGCGCCCGATTGGAATTTGGAGATGTCCAGCATGTCGTTGACAAGGCTGGTCAGCCTTCTGGCCTCGTCGATGATGATTTGCACGTTCTCGGGCGTGTTCTCGCCGGGCAGGTCCCGCATCACTTCGCCATAGCCCGAAATCATCGTCAGCGGGGTGCGCAGATCGTGCGAGACGTTGGCGATCAGTTCCCGGCGCAGGCCCTCGACTTTAGAGAGCTCCGCCGCCGCGTAGTTGAGGGTATCGCCGAGCTCTGCAATTTCCCGGTAGCCCTCGTCCTCAAAGTGGACGTCGTAGTTGCTTTTGGCAAGCTCCTTGGCGGACTGGTTGATTCGGATAATCGGACCGGATATCCGGCGCGAGATGAAAATGGCGAGACAGAGCGCAATCGCCAGCATCAGCAGCGTGACGAGGAGCAACTGCACGCGCAGCGTTGAAACCGTTGCTTCCACCGGCAGGATGCGCGCATCCACGAGAATCATCATCTCTCTGCCGTCTTTCAGCGGCGCGAGCTTGACATATACCATGCTTTCCATTTTGTCTGAAGGGGATGACAAACGGTCGTACCCGCCCTGCATACTCCCATAGGAATACTCGCGGTCGCTCACCTTTTGAAAACGGTCGTAAAAAACGCCGTTTGCCTCTTCGGCCCTCTTATAGAAGGTGTAATAGTCCGCGGGAGAAAGGTTTTCCAGAATGGAATCGCGCGTGACCAGTGCGCTGACCAGCGGCGTAATCGGCGGCGTAACGAGCTGGATGCTCATATCATTTTGCCGTGCGGTCTTACCCAGATAGACGGCAAGGCTGGCGTCCTCCTGGTCGAGGTTGCGCGATATATTCGCGGCGACCTTTTCAACCTGGCTGAATTTGATTTTTTGATAGAAGGTGTCCAGAAAAATTACCTGAAAGACCCACAAAACCACAAGCATACAGGCTGTGAAGCCGGCCAGGTATAAAAACAGCTTCCATTTGATGCTGACGTGAGAAAACCGGCGGCGCAGCCTGTCCCACGCTTTTTCCGTCTGTTGTGTTTCCGGCGGCACGTCCTGCAAACTGCGTTGATCATGCTTCAAAACGATATCCCACCCCTCGCAGCGTCACAATGCATTTGCTGTACTCCCGGAGGCTTCTGCGCAGCAGCTTGATATGGG
>CATNEU010000238.1 GCA_950097605.1 uncultured Oscillospiraceae bacterium
TGGTCCTGCCGGTTGCAGAAATTGCAGCGCTTGCACACGAATACGGCCTGGTGTTTATGGTGGACGCGGCACAATCCGCCGGCATGCTGCCGATTGATATGAAATCCATGCAGATCGACCTGCTCGCGGCGCCGGGACACAAAGGGCTCTACGGCCCAACCGGCAGCGGCGTGCTTGTGAGCAACGGCTGCGACAAGCTCGCCTGGTCGCTGATTGAGGGCGGCACCGGAAGCCTTTCGATGAACCTGGAGCAGCCCGATTTCCTGCCGGATATGTTTGAAAGCGGCACGCTCGGCGTCTGTTCCATCGTGGGGCTCGAGCAGGGCGTGCGCTTTGTGCAGCGCACCGGCGTGGAAACCATCTGCCGGCACGAGACCAGGCTCGCGCAGAAGCTCTACGACGGCCTTGCGGCAATTCCGGGCGTACAGCTCTACGCGCCGCGTCCCGTGCTGCACGAATCCGTCCCCGTGATCTGCTTCAACCTGGAGGGAATGGACAGCGAAGCCGTTACGCAACTGCTCGACCGCCATCAGATCGCCGTGCGCGGCGGCCTGCACTGCGCGCCTCTTGCGCATACTTTCCTGGGCACCCAGGAAACCGGCGCGGTCCGCGCGAGCCTCGGCTATTTCAATACCCAGGAGCAGGTGGCCTATTTCCTTTCGGTCATCAAAAAAATAAAAGGCGCAAAAAGCGGCGCAAGATAAACACGGCCCGCGGCGCTTGCACTTAGGGGTTTTTACCGCCGCTGCCGCCCGGCGCCCACAGGTTCTGTTTGGGGACATAAAAAAAACGCAAAAAAACAAATAAATTCTATTTTCATTACCTTCCATATATGATACAATAATACTGTTTCATCTCGTTATTCGTACCGCATGGCGCGTCGGCGCCATAGTAGCCGCGGTTGTGAAACACCCACCCGTTCCGGCTGCGGCACAAAACGAATCAAGCGCTTTCCTAGGGCGCTGTCCGGCTTCTCCGGACAGCGCCCTAGGAAAGGACAAGCTCTGTATACAACTGAAAATCCATTTCAATAACCGGTGCCCTGCGCACTGTCAAGGAAGTTATTCTATGCAGTCATTACAAAACTTCTGGTATGATTTCACCAGCGTAATCAAATCGGCGGACATACGGGATGTTCTCGACATCCTGATCGTCTCTTATTTTCTTTACAAGGGCATCCGTATGGTGCGGGAAACGCGCGCCCAGCAGCTTGTCAAGGGCATCATCCTGCTGGCTGCCGCGTTCTTCTTAACCGGACCCGAGCTGCTTCGCCTGAACTCGGTGCACTATATTCTGCAGAACATTTTCGATATCGGCATCATTGTGCTGGCGATCGTGTTCCAGCCGGAGCTTCGCCGCGCCCTGGAAAAGGTCGGGCGCACCAAGTTTTCCAACTTGACCGTCTTTGGCTCCGCCGACCCCACCGATGAAAACAACCGGTGGCGCCGGTCCATCGACGTGCTCTGCGACGCGCTGCCTTCGCTTGCCAAACGCAAGATCGGCGCGCTGATTGTGATTGAAAAGGATATCAAGCTCGGCGAGGAAATCAAAACCGGCACCCTTCTTCACGCCGTGCCCAGTGTCGAACTGATCGGCAACATCTTTTTTCCAAACTCCCCGATGCACGACGGTGCGGTGATCATCCGCGACGGCATCATTCTGGCCGCCGGCTGCTTCCTGCCCAAACCGCAAAACGAGGACCATATCCCCAAAGAGCTTGGCTCGCGCCACCGCGCGGCCATCGGCATGAGCGAAAACGCCGACAGCATCGTCATCGTTGTTTCGGAGGAGACCGGTAAAATCTCCGTAGCGCAAAACGGCGACCTTGCAAGGGATTTTAACAGCGAAATGCTGCGCGCGCTGCTGATGCACGAACTCGTCCGGGAGAAAGACACGGCCTCTTCCGAAAAACGGAACTTTTTTGGGAGGGTGAAAAATAAATGAAGCTCAAAAAGATCAACTTTTCCAAACTGTTTGACAACAGCCGGGCGCTCAAGATTCTATCGGTCGTGGCGGCCTGCTGTATCTGGTACGTTGTAACTTCCACGATTATTCCAACCCGCACCCTCTCGATTCCAAACTTCCCGCTAACAACCGCTACCGAAAACGCCCAGCTTGAAAATCTCGGGCTGGAGGTAATCAACAGCGGGGACATCAGCGCAAAGGTCACCGTTAAAGGCGAAAGCCGGGTGGTCGGCAACCTCGGCACCGATAATATCGTTGTCTACCCGCAGTTTTCAGACGAAATCCAGGGCGCAGGCACCTATACGGCCACGCTGAAAGCCCGCAAGCTGCAAGTCAACGACTCGTTTGAAATTCTGGAAGTTTCCCCCGCCACCGTCGAGCTCAAACTCGACCGTATCGTTACAAAGGAATTCGATCTGGAAGCCGACGTGAAGGGTCTCACGGCTCCCGAGGGATTCGTTGCACAGAATCCGGTGGTCAGCCCTTCCAAAATCAGCATCAAAGGTCCCGAGCAAGTCCTCAATCAAATTGACGGCAAAGTCAAGGTTGAAAAGACTGTCAATGACAGTCTGGAATCCACCGTGGTATACAGCGATGCACAGATTGTCCTGTATGACAAAAGCGGTAACCGGATCGCCAAGGACGATACGATCTCGTTTAATACCGAAGATGTTAAAATCACGGTTCCGGTGCTCAAAAAAGCGACGCTGCCCATCAAGTTTGAATACAAAAACGTCCCCAGCAACTTCAAAACCGATTTGCTGCACGCCTCCCTCTCCGAGAGCACCATCGACATCGCGGGGCCTAAATCGGAGATCGACAAGCTGACCGAGATCAAAATTGGCTATGTGGACGTGCGCACCATCACGCTCAACAACACCAAGTTCAATTTCCCGATTACCAATACCGTGCTGCCCGAAAGCATGGAAAATCTCTCGGATTTCACGTCGGTGG
>CATNEU010000239.1 GCA_950097605.1 uncultured Oscillospiraceae bacterium
GTGGCAATGGAAGGCGACCAGCGGATTTATTTGGCCGCGCAAAAGGATCTGACAATCGAGGACCCCGACCCCGAGGCAATCTATGCGGTGGGCGTTGTCGCAAAAATCCGGCAGATTCTCAAAGTACCGGGAAGCGACACGGTGCGTGTAGTCGTTGAAGGGCTCTACCGCGCCAGCACGGTCTATATGGCGCACACCACGCCGTATTTGCAGGCGTCGGTCATGTCCTATCCGCTTGTACAGGCGGACAGTGCAGACGTGGTTCTTCAGGAGGCCATGAGGCGCACTCTCAAGGACTATTTTGAGGATTATGCGGGGCTGAATCCACGCATGCCAAAGGAGCTTTTGGGCGAAATTTTCGCCTGCGAGGATCTGGCCAGACTCTCGCAGCTCATTGCGGGCAATATTATGCTCAGCCATGTGCAGAAGCAGGCGGTTCTTGAGGAGAGCAAAGTGCTCGGCCGCGTGAAGCTGCTGACCCAGATGCTCGCAAACGAGGTGGACGTCCTCGAAGTGGAGCAGCACATCAACGAGGCCGTTAAAGAGTCCATCGACAAAAACCAGCGGGAATACTATCTGCGCGAGCAGCTCAAAGCGATCAGCAACGAGCTTGGAGAAGGAGACGCCTCCGACGAGCTGGACGCCTACCGGGACAAAATTCTGTCGCTAAAGCTTGCAAAAGAGGTGGAACAGAAGCTGACCGGCGAGGTGGATCGGCTGCTCAAGATGCCGCCCAACTCCCATGAAGGCGCGGTCATCCGCAGCTATCTCGACATCTGCCTCGAGCTGCCTTGGAATACGTCCACAAAGGACAAAATTGATATTGCCAAGGCCCAGAAAATATTGGATAAAGAGCATTATGGGTTGGAGAAGGTCAAAGAGCGCATTTTGGAAATCCTTGCGGTGCGGCGTCTCGCGCCCGATATCAAAGGGCAGATTCTCTGTCTGGCGGGCCCGCCGGGCGTTGGCAAAACCTCGGTTGCAAAATCGGTGGCCAAGGCGATGGGACGCAAATATGTGCGCCTTTCACTGGGCGGCGTGCGGGACGAATCGGACATCCGGGGGCACAGGCGCACCTATATCGGCGCGATGCCCGGTCGCATTATGAATGCCATGAAGCTCGCGGGCAGCAAAAACCCCGTGGTTTTGCTCGATGAGATTGACAAGATGGGCAATGATTTTCGCGGGGACCCGTCCTCGGCAATGCTGGAGGTGCTCGACAGCGAACAGAACACGGCGTTCCGCGACCACTATATCGAGGTGCCGTTTGATTTGAGCGACGTGCTGTTTATCACAACAGCCAACGACCTCGGCATGGTGCCGGCGCCGCTGCTCGACCGCATGGAGGTTATTACCCTTTCGAGCTATACCAGGGAGGAAAAGTTCCAGATCGCGAAAAAACATCTGGCGCCCAAGCAGTTGAAACGCCACGGCCTGACCGGCCGTACGCTGCGCATTGCGGACGAGGCTCTCTACGCGCTCTGTGATTTCTATACGAGGGAAGCCGGCGTGCGCACATTGGAGCGCACGATTGGAACGCTCTGCCGCAAAGCGGCTAAAAAGCTTGTGGCGGGCGAATGCACCCGTGTAAGCATCACCGCCCGGAATCTTGAAGACTTTTTGGGCGCAAAAAAATACAAGACCGACGCGCTGCGCAAAGCAGACGAGGTCGGCGTTGCAACCGGCCTGGCCTGGACCAGCGTCGGCGGCGAGACCATGCCGATTGAAGTCAGCGTGCTGAAAGGCGCGGGCAAGGTGCAGTTGACCGGCAGCCTTGGCGATGTGATGAAGGAGTCGGCAACCGCGGCGATCACCTATATCCGCAGCGTGGCGGAGCGGTACGGCATACCCGAGGATTTTTATTCCACCCGGGATATCCATATCCATGTGCCCGAAGGCGCGGTGCCGAAGGACGGGCCGTCCGCCGGCATCACGATGGCGACCGCGCTGGTTTCGGCCCTTTCCGGCACAGCCGTGCGGCGGGATCTGGCCATGACGGGGGAAATCACCCTGCGCGGCCGGGTGCTGCCGATCGGCGGCCTGCGGGAGAAGACCATGGCCGCCTATCGTCTCGGCGTGAAAACCGTTGTGATTCCAGCCGAAAACGAGCCCGACCTCGCGGAAGTCGAGCCGGTTGTGAAAGAGCATTTGCAGTTTATACTGGCCGACCGCATGGAAACCGTACTGGACGCGGCTCTGGTCCGGCCCGCGGAGAGCAAGACCCTGAGCATGGAGCTTGGCGAGCTTCCGGCGGCCAAACTGCCGGTTGGCCGCCGCGAGCCCGCGGGGGACTATCTGCCGACGCAGGCTTAGCGTGCGCAGATTAAAAAATGATGTCGGTGTTATACCGCACCGGCCATTTGCAGGCGTTCCAATAGACTGGAGCGTGCATCCAAAAGGAGAGAACCACTATGAACTATCAAAAAGCGCAGTTTGAGGCGGCCTTTGGCTTTTATGAGCAGTTGCCGTCCTCCTCCTGCCCGGAAATTGCATTCGCGGGCCGCTCCAATGTTGGAAAGTCTTCGCTGCTCAACAAGCTGTTCAACCGCAAATCGCTTGCTAGGGTCAGCGGCATGCCGGGCAAAACCGCCACGATCAACTTCTATAGGGTGGACGACGTGCGGTTTGTGGACCTGCCGGGATATGGCTACGCAAAGGTGGCCAAATCTGAGAAAAAGCGGTGGGCCGAGCTGATCGATGGGTATTTCGACAGCGACCGGGAGCTTGCGCTGGTTGTGCAGCTTCTGGATATCCGGCACGCGCCCTCGGCAGACGACCAGCATATGATCCAGTATATGATCGAAAGAGAGATCCCATTTGTGCTGGCGCTCACAAAGGCCGATAAGCTGTCGAAGGCGCAGCAGCAACAGCGGCTTGAAGGCTTTTTGCAGGAGATTGCCTATGCGGACCAGATGACG
>CATNEU010000240.1 GCA_950097605.1 uncultured Oscillospiraceae bacterium
TCCGAGGTGATCACCATAAAGTCGCTGTGCGCCGCCACCGCGCGCACCATCTTGGGGCGCTTGGTGCGGTCGCGGTCGCCCGCACAGCCAAACAGCGCAACCACCCGGCCCTTTGCAAAGCCCTGCACCGCCGTAAACACCTTTTCCAGGCCGTCCGGCGAGTGCGCATAGTCGCAGATCACCGTGAAGTCGCCGTCCGAGGGCAGCACCTCCGCGCGCCCCTTGACGCCGGGGCAGGTGTTGAGGCCGTCGGCCACGTCACGCAGGTCTAACCCCAGCACCAGCAGGCAGGCCGCGGCCGCCATCGCGTTGGAAACCGAGAAGCTGCCCGGCATGCCGAACCGCACCTGTTCCGCACCCGCGCGGGACACCAGCTTAAAATCCACGCCGCGCGCGTGCTGGATCACATCCTCGGCGTAAAAATCCGCCGTATGGTTGGAAACCGAGAAGGTGTGCGTCTCGCAGGGGACTGTGCCGAGCAGGCGCAGACCATAGGCGTCGTCGATATTGATGACGCCGTGCTTCGACATCGAAAAGAGTTTTTTCTTGGCCGCAAAATAGTTTTCCATCGTGCCGTGATAGTCCAGATGGTCCTGCGTGAGGTTTGTGAATACCCCGGCCTCGAAGTGGCAGCCCGCAAGGCGGTCTTGGTCGAACGCGTGCGACGAGGTCTCCATCACAACGTATTCGCAGCCCGCTTCCGCCATGCGCGCGAACAGTGCGTGCAGCTCGGCGGGGTCGGGCGTCGTGTGCTTGGCGGGCAGGCTCATATCGTCGATCTCGTTGTGAATCGTCCCGATCAGACCGACCTTTTTGCCCGCGTTTTCCAAAATGTGCTTGAGCAGGCAGGTGATTGTGGTCTTGCCGTTGGTGCCGGTCACCCCGATCAGCTTCAGCCGTTTGGAGGGATGCCCATAGAGCGCCGCGCACATCCGCGCATATACCTCGCGGGGGTTTTCCACCAGGATCTGGTTGGGCTCGCCGGTGTCGTGCGCACAGACAATCGCCGCCGCGCCGTTCTCGGTTGCCTTTTTCGCATGGTCGTGCCCGTCGAAGCGCGCGCCCTTGATGCAGACGAACACACACGGCGGCGCCATGCTGCGCGTATCGCAGGCCACCTGCGCAATCTCCACATCTGGGCAGACGCCGGTATAGGCTATGCCCTCGAGTAATTCTGACAGCTTCATGAACAACAATCCCCCTTCTCCGCTTCCCGGCCCCGGCACAGGCCCGCGCCCGGCATTCGCCGGGCAGGCCTGCCGTTTATTCGCTTTCTTCCTTGCTGATGAAGTCCACAGCGATCACGGTGCCTTTGGGCACGCTTTCGCCCTCTCCGACCGACTGCCGGATCGCCTGCGAGCCGGTCTGTTCAATGCCGGCGCCGCTGATGCTGATGTTGAGCCCCGCGTTGGCCAGCGCGATATTGGCCTGCGAGGTGGTCATGCCGATGACGTTCGGCACCGTTGCCATCTCCTCCTCGGCGCCCTCGGTCGTATAGAGGATCACCGTGCCGTCGCGCGGGATGGTCTCGCCGCCCTGCGGCACTTGCTTGACAACCGTGTCGCCGTTTCCGATGATGCGGCTGTTCAGCGAGGATTGCGTGAGTTTCTGCTTGGCCTCGAGCACCGTGGAGCCGACGAGGCTCGGCGTCGAAATGTTCTGCTTCTCGAGCTCCTCCGCGCTGAACTGCTGCTGAATGCCCAGATACGGCAGGATATCCGCCATGATTGCGGAAACACAGGGCGCCGTCAGCACGCTGCCATAGACGCTGTAGCTGTGCGGCTCGTCGAGAATACAGAGCACCGCAACCTGCGGGTCGTCCACCGGCGCAAACGCCATGAACGACGCAATGCGCGCATTGGGGTCGCCGTCGAGCTTCTGCGAGGTGCCGCTCTTGCCGCCGATTCGGTAGCCGGGAATATAGGCGTTTTTACCGCCGCCCTCGGTGACCACCCTTTCGAGCATCAGTGCAAGCTGCTGTGAGGTCTGCTCGGAGATCACCTGCCGCTTCACGGCCGGGTCGATGGTCTTGACAACGCTGCCTGCCGAATCGGTGATCTGTTTGACAAGGTGCGGTTGCATGAGTTTGCCGCCATTCAGCGCCGCGCAGACCGCCGTGATCATCTGGATCGGCGTGTATTTGTTCGATTGTCCCATCGAGCAGCTCGCCACCTCGACCGGGCCCATATCGCCGGCCTTATAGGTCAGGCTCAGCTCCTCGCCGGGCAGGTCGATGCCGGTTTTCTTGGTCAGCCCATAGGCGTCTATGTAGTGATACAGGCGGTCTGCGCCCAGCGCCGTGCCGACTGTGATGAACACCGGGTTACAGGATTGCATCATGCCCTCTGCGAAGTTCAGCGAGCCGTGTCCGCCCGCCTTGTGGCACTTCATGGTCCGCCCGCCGATTTTGATATAGCCCGGGCAGTTAAACATCTGGTTTTCGGTTACGGCCCCCTCCTCGAGCGCCGAGGAGCCCGTGATGGTCTTGAAAACCGAGCCCGGCTCATAGAGGTCCGAAACCACCTTGTTGCGCCATTGCGTGGACTGCGCCTTGGCTTTTTCCTGTTTGAGCTCGTCTCCCGAAAGCGCCTCGAGCGCCTGTCTGGTGGCTTCGTCATAGATTTCAAACGGCTGGTTGGGATCAAAGTCCGGCTTGGTGGTCATGCCCAGAATTTCGCCGGTCTTGACGTCCATCACGATGCCCGCCGCCCGGCTCGAAACGTTGTGTTCTTTAACGGCGATTTCTAGGTTTTTCTCCAGAAAATGCTGAATGGTCGAGTCGATGGTGAGCACGAGGTTGTCGCCGTCCTGCGCATCGTACATCTTTTCATATTTAAATGGCATATCCGTGCCCACCGCGTTTTTAGCGGCCACAACACGGCCCGGCGTACCGGCCAGC
>CATNEU010000241.1 GCA_950097605.1 uncultured Oscillospiraceae bacterium
ATCCAGATGATTATGAAAACCCCGCTGCAATACCGGCCGGGCACCAAGACGGTGTATTCCGATGTGGACTACATGTTGCTGGGCGCGATTGTGGAAAAAATTACGGGACAGGCTCTGGACGCCTATGTGGAAAATACAATTTACAAGCCGATGGGGCTTACCAACATCGTATACAACCCGCTGCGCAAGGGCTTTGACAAAGACGGCATCGCAGCGACCGAATTAAACGGCAACACACGCGACGGCGTGATCGACTTTACAAACGTCCGCACCTACACGCTGCAGGGCGAAGTGCACGATGAAAAGGCATTCTATTCGATGGACGGCGTTTCGGGCCATGCGGGCCTGTTTGCAAACGCAGCGGATCTTGCGAAGCTTGCCCAGACCGTTCTGAACGACGGTGGATATGGCGCGACCAAGGTCTTCTCTAAAAACGTGGGCGAGAAGTTCACCGCCCGCAAGGATTCCAGCGCGACCTGGGGTCTCGGCTGGTGGCGGCAGGGCGACTGCGGCCGTCCGTGGTACTTTGGCGTGCAGGCTTCGCGCGGTACCGTCGGCCACCAGGGCTGGACGGGCACGCTCACGATGATCGACCCGGCCGAGGATCTCGTGGTGGTCTATCTGACCAACAAGATCAACTCGCCGCTCATCAACAACAAGGTCAATGCAAATGAGTTTGCAGGCAATAAGTACACGGCTTCCACACTGGGCTTTGTGACCAACCTGGTCTACGAAGCGCTGCACAATGACAATCCCGAATCCCTCGACGCGATGCTCGCCGACATGGCGAACGAAAAGATGAAACTCGTGGCAAGTGCAGGCGCAAAGAGCGCCGACGAGCCGATTGTCAAAGCGGCGTACTCGCTCGTTGACACCGTGCTCGACCGCGCCCAGCAGCGCCAGACGGATAACACCCTCGCCTATGCTGAAAATGCGGTCCGCGGTCTCGATGTGGAACGCGACCGCGCACAGATTGTGCGCTGCAACCAACGGCTTATAGCGCTGGGCGGCACCCCTGTGGAGCTGCCGGACACCGGCGATGCGCTGGCCGATCTGCAGTTGCAGGTCAAGGTTTCCAAAGTGCTCTACGATAAGGGACAGCAGCTCGCGGAGCATATCTGGTACAAACAGAGCACCTGGGATGCTTTCGCCGCGGCATATGATGCGGCAAACGAACTGCTCGCACAGGCCGAGGCCGCAACCGGCAGCCAGCTGACCGCAGCCAGGGAGGCCCTTGCTGCCGCGCAGAACGCGTTGCAGGCGGTGGACAAGACCTATCTGCACGATTTGATCGTGACCGCCGACGAAAAGGTTGCGGACGGCTCGGTGGATAAGCTGGTCGACACGGTCAAAGAAGATTATCTCGCGGCGCTCGCGGACGCAAAAACGGTGTATGACAACAAAGACGCTTCCATTCAGGATACCGTGCTGGCCTATGACGCGCTGCTCGACCAACTGCACAACCTCGACTTTGTCGCGGGCGACAAAACCGAACTGGGTGCGATGATCCGCATGGCGGAAGCCGCCAATCTGGATGCCTACCTCTCGGACGGCAAGCAGGCGTTTATGGATGCGCTCGAAGCCGCCAGAGGCGTATACGAGGACGGCGACGCATTGCAGGCCGACATAGACAATGCCTACCAGACGCTGTTCGACACGTTTATGGCACTGGTGCCCAAGGCCGATAAGGCGATGCTGGATGCACTGATTGTCAAGGCGGAGAGTTTGCAGCTCGACCAGTATATTGAAGCCGGTAAGGACGCGCTTGCAAAGGCGCTGCTGAACGCAAAAGCGGTCAGCGCCTATGAAGAGGCGGTGCAGCAGGATGTGGACAGCGCCGCAAAGGCCCTGAGCGACGCGATGAAAGCGCTGCGGAAGGCCGCCAGCAAAGAAAACCTCGCGGGCGTGTATGCAGAGGCGGAGAGCTATGATCTGAGCCTGTATACCGACGGCAGCGTGCAGCCGCTGCGGGCTGCGATGAATACCGCAAAGGCGCTTCTCGAAGATCCGGACCTCGACGAGACGCAGCAGGACAAGGTGGACGCGGCGGCAGCGGACCTCACCAATGCCATCGGCCAGCTTGCACGCAAGAGCGACACACAGACCCCGGAGCAGCCGGCTAAACCGGGCAACAACACCGGTACCGGCGGCACAACCCCGAACACCGGCGATTCGGCGAACCCGCTGGCGCTTGGCGCCCTCGGTTTGGCTGCGCTGGCAGGCCTCGCGGCAGTGGCAGTAAAACGCCGCCGCCATTCCGAAGAGAACAAATAACGTTCGATGAAAAGCCGACTATGCATAGGGAGGCCGGCGGACTGCGCCGGTTTCCCATGCATTTGTATACCAACCGGCAGGGGAGACCCTCTGCCGCGAAAAAGGAGGAAGTAAGATGAAACCCAAAAAACTGTTGGCGCTGGTTCTGGCCTTTTTGCTTGCGGTGCAGCTCATTCCGGGCGATCTGCGGTTTACAGCGGACGCTGCGGAAGCGCCCCAAGCGGCCGTCCGGCTCGGCATTGACAACATTGACGACTATTTAGACATCTTTGCAGACAAAAAGGTTGGACTGATCACCAACGCCTCGGGCATCAACAGCAGCATGGAAAGCAGCATCGACGTGCTGTTTGAAAAAGTCGAGCTGACCGCGCTGTTCGCACCCGAACACGGCATCCGCGGTACGGCGCAGGACGGCGGCAGCGTCGGCAACGAGATCGACGAGAAAACCGGACTGCCGGTGTACAGCCTCTACGGCAGCACCAAAAAGCCAACCCCCGAGATGCTGGAAAACGGGGAGGGCCTGGTTCACCACCTACAGCACGACGGCGCACGATGCAACGCCGATCGCAGCACGATGCGGCAAGCGCTTGAGCGCGCGCAGGAACCCGGCAAGACC
>CATNEU010000242.1 GCA_950097605.1 uncultured Oscillospiraceae bacterium
GATCATCGAACGGTCAAAGCCCAAATCGCGCGCTTTAAACGCAGGAACCGCCTCCAGCTCCGCCGAGAGGAAATCCGCCTCGGTCACGCCATACTTCTCATGGAGGATGCGCAGAATATTGAGCTTGACGCGGTCGGAGGCCTTATCGTCTTTAAAAGGGCGGCTGCCGACCAGCAAATTCAGCTCCTCGCCCTTGATCGCCTGGTGCGTCGGACGCTTCTGCTGCTCGTCCGCCAGATGGGGCAGCAGGTCGGTCACGCAGAAAATCGGGTCGCCCTCGTCCTCGCCGATACAGACGTTCACCCTACCGCCGTCCTTTTTGACAAACACCCCGTGCAGGGCAAGCGGAATCGTCGGCCACTGGTATTTTTTAATGCCGCCGTAATAGTGGGTTTTGAACAGCGCCAGATCGGCGTCCTCATACAGCGGGTTGGGCTTGAGGTCGAGGCGCGGCGAGTCGATATGCGCAGCGGCGATGCGCACGCCCTGCTCGATGGGCTGCCGGCCGACCACCGCAAGGATTACCGCCTTGCCGCGGTTGTTGTAAAACACCTTGTCGCCCGCCTGATATTTGGTGCCGGGCACAAACGGAACAAAACCCTTCTGCCGGGCAAGCTGCAGCGCATACTCCACAGCCTCGCGTTCGGTTTTGGCAGCGTCCAGAAACTGTTTATACGCCTCGCAGAAAGCGTCCGCCTGCGCAATTTGTTCTTCTGACATCGTAAGCCCGGCGTTCTCATTTTGCAAAAACAGCTTTTCCTTCAAAAGCTGTCCGGCTGTCTTTTCCTGTTCACTCATACTTGCATCCTCCTATACAAAGCCCGCCAAAAGCGGCGGGCTTATTGATTGATCCTGCGGCGCCGTTAAAGGTCATACAGGCTTTTGTATATCTTCACCGTTTCGCCAACTTTTTTGACATAGCGCCCTGTGTCGCCAAACGGGATGTTGTCGATCTGCACGCCGTCCGAGGAGTACTCGGGCGCGGCAAGCCACTTTTTTGCGTTGCCCCAGCCCGCGTGGTAGGCGCAAAGCGCGTTTTCGGTGGAGCCGAACTCCTCCGTCAGCAGTTTCAGCAAAAAGATGCCGTATTTAATGTTGGCTTCCGGGGTATACAAATCCTCATAGCGCACGTCGTCTGCAATTTCCATACGGGACTGGGCCCATTCAAAGGTGTCCTCGGTAATTTGCATCAGGCCGCGCGCGCCGATGTGCGACTCCGCCCCCGGATTGAAGCTGCTCTCTGTGCGCATGACCGCATACACCAGCGCCTCATCCACGCCGTATGCGGCTGCATATGGTTGGACATACTCTCGATAGGTGCGCGGATAGGCGCTGCGGTAGTACACCTTGTGCACTCCCGCATAGGCAAAAGCGCCGCCAACCAGAATCAGCAGCGTTAAACCGACAGCAAGCAGCGACTTCGTTTTTCCCCGCATGCATCCACCTCCGTTTCGCCTGTGTTCTTCCAATGCGCGCCGGGCCAACTAGACGGCAAGCGGTGCAAACCGCCGCTTTCATTTAGTATACACCCAAATGTTGGAGCGGTTGTACCGGTTTTTTTAAACGTTCTGTATCGAATCCGGACAAAACAGGCGGCTTCCGCCTGTTTCTGTTCTAGCATACGCCTATTTTTCTAAAAAATGAGCCGCTTGCAGTCGATTTCGTAAACTTTCCAGCTCTGCAAGCAGCGCCTCCACGGTGCCGTCGTTGTGCAGGATGTACTCCGCGCGCCGTGTATAAAACAGCTCGCCGTGCTGCGCGTCGATGCGCTGGGCCGCCTCGGCCTCGGTCAGGCCGTCGCGCTGCCGGATGCGCGCAATGCGCGTTTCCCGGCCGGCCACAACGGCGGCGACAGCGTCGCACATCCGGTCCGCGCCGCTTTCAAACAGGGTCGGCGCGTCCAGAACCACGCAGCGGTAATGGCCCCGCAGCGACTCGATCTGTTCGTCGATGCGGCGGGTGATAAACGGCAGCGTGACCGCATTGAGCGTTGCAAGCCGCGACGGATCCGAAAACACGATGCCCGCCAGCTTCCGCCGGTCCAGCTCGCCCGAAGGCAGCAGAATTTCCTCGCCAAACGCCTCGCGGAGCTTTTCCAAACAGGGCATTCCAACGCCGGCCACCTCACGCGCGACCTGGTCGGCGTCGATGACAAAAAAGCCCGGCAACCCGGCCAGATAGCGCGACACGGTGGTTTTTCCCGCGCCGCTCTGCCCGGTCAGGCCCAGAATCCTGGTTCTCAAAGCGTGATCACCTCGAATGCGGCCGCGCGCAGCAGCCGGTTATACACAGCGAGCGCGACGCCCTGTTTTTTCGGGCAGCGGGCATACACCCGCGCCGCGCCTGCCTCGTCGAGCGCGCGCAACGCGGCGAACAGGCTCCGGGCCTGTTCCGCCTCGTCGTCCGCGCCGCCATAGACGACGCAGGGCGCGTCCAGCGCCGCCTCCTCGCCCGCAAAGCAGAGCGCGTAAACGCCCTCGCCCCGGTGCGCGTGCAGATAGGCTGCAAACGCCTCAAACGGGCCGTCCACAATCGTCACGCGCGCTTTGGGCGCATAGTGCTTGTATTTCATGCCCGGCGAGGCCACGCGCGCATCGGCGGCAATTTGATGCTCCACCGCGTAGTCGATCTCCACGGCGCCGAGCACCGCCTCGAGCTGCGCGGGTGTGACGCCGCCGGGACGCAGCACCTTCGGGACGTCCCCGGTAAGCGACAGCACGGTGGATTCGAGACCGACGCTGCAGGCGCCACCGTCCAAGACCAGCGGAATCCGGCCGCGCAGATCGGCGAGTACGTGCGCCGCCGTGGTCGGGCTTGGGCTGCCCGACAGATTGGCGCTCGGCGCGGCGAGCGGCACGCCCGCCGCCTCGATCACCGCGC
>CATNEU010000243.1 GCA_950097605.1 uncultured Oscillospiraceae bacterium
TGTTTGATATCATGGACAGCCCGACCATCCGCCAGCGCGAGGAGATTTCCGAGCAGATTAAGGCGCTGAAAGAGCTCAAAGAGATGGCCGCAAAATACGGCATCGACATCTCCGGTCCCGCGCAGGATACCAAGGAAGCCGTCCAGTGGCTGTACTTCGGCTATCTTGCGGCGGTCAAGGAGCAAAACGGCGCGGCAATGTCGATCGGCCGTGTGTCCACCTTCCTCGACGTCTACGCGGAACGCGACCTCGCAGAGGGCCGTTATACCGAGAGCGAGATCCAGGAGTTCATCGACCACTTTGTCATGAAGCTGCGCATCGTGCGCTTTTTGAGAACCCCTTCGTACGACGAGCTGTTCTCGGGCGACCCGACCTGGATCACCGAGGCCATCGGCGGCATGGGCCAGGACGGCAGGCACATGGTCACCAAGATGTCCTACCGCTTCCTGCACACGCTGGTCAACCTCGGCCCGGCGCCGGAGCCGAATATGACGATCCTCTGGAGCCCCAGGCTGCCGGAAAACTTCAAAAAGTTCTGTTCCGACCTTTCGATCAAAACCTCCTCGATCCAGTATGAAAACGACGACCTTATGCGTGAAAAGTTCGGCGACGACTACGGCATCGCCTGCTGTGTATCCGCGATGCGCATTGGCAAGCAGATGCAGTTCTTCGGCGCGCGCGCCAACCTTGCAAAAGCGCTGCTCTATGCAATCAACGGCGGCCGCGACGAAAAGTACGGCGAGCAGGTCGGCCCGGAGATTTCTCCGATCACCAGCGAGGTCCTCGAGTACGACGAGGTCATGCGCAAGTATGACGAGATCTGCACCTGGCTTTCCAAGCTGTATATCAACACGCTGAACATCATCCACTATATGCACGATAAATATTGCTACGAGCGCATCGAAATGGCGCTGCACGACGAGGATATCGTGCGTACCTCGGCCTGCGGCATGGCCGGCCTCTCGGTTGTGGTGGACAGCCTCTCGGCGATCAAATACGCCAAGGTCAAGCCGATCCGCAACGAAAGCGGCCTTGCGGTCGACTTCGAAATTGAGGGCGATTTCCCGACCTTCGGCAACAACGACCCGCGCGCCGACGAGATTGCCGTGGAGCTTGTGGAATCGTTTATGAACAAGCTCTCCAAGCACCGCACGTACCGCGATTCCAAACCCACCATGTCGATCCTCACGATCACCTCGAACGTGGTTTACGGCAAAAAGACCGGTTCCACGCCGGACGGCCGCAAGGCCGGCGATCCGTTTGCGCCGGGCGCAAACCCGATGCACGGCCGCGATAAAAACGGCTGCGTGGCTTCGATGAAGTCGGTTGCAAAGCTGCCGTACGACTATTCGGAGGACGGCATCTCCTATACCTTCTCGATTGTGCCGGACGCGCTCGGCAAGGACGACACCCAGAAGGTCGACAACCTGGTTGGCCTGATGGACGGATACTTTATCGAGAAGGGCCACCACATCAACGTCAACGTGCTCAACCGCGACGTGCTCCTCGACGCGATGGACCATCCGGAGAAGTATCCGCAGTTGACCATCCGCGTATCGGGCTATGCCGTCAACTTTATCAAGTTGACGAGAGAGCAGCAGCTCGACGTGATCAACCGCACCTTCCATACCCGCTTCTAATTGCGCCAGACATTCCAAACAGGCTGCCCCGCACCTGCGGGCAGCCTGTTTTTCTGCTGGGAGGCGTTGGAAAGCGTGCCGGACGTCTGGTAATGTGCGCGCAAACTTGGTATGATACAAGAAAGGGGCAAAACGCGCATGCGTTTTGCCGCGGCGGCGCATGGCTTTGCCGCCGCACGCTGCGTGGCAGCAGAACAAAGCCGGCAACCCACAGCATCGCCTGTACGGCGTCAGGGGCTGCCGAAACGGAGGGACGATATGGTAAGCGATGTAAAAGGACGGATCCATTCAATTGAATCCTTTGGTGCGCTGGACGGGCCGGGCATCCGGTTTGTGCTGTTTATGCAGGGCTGTCCGCTCAAATGCCTGTACTGCCACAATCCGGATTCCTGGGATACGGAAATCGGCAGGGTGGTCACGGCGGGCGAGATCATGAAGGAGATTCTCACATATGAGAACTTTATCCGCTCTGGCGGCGTGACCCTGTCGGGTGGCGAGCCGCTCTACCAGCCGGAGTTTACCGAGGCGCTGCTGACCCTGTGCAAGCAGCACGGGCTGCACACCGCGGTGGACACCTCGGGCGCTGTGAGCCTGTTGATGGCCAAAAAGGCCATCGACCTGGCGGATCTGCTGCTGCTGGACATCAAAGCGCTCGATCCGGTGCTCTGCAAACAGCTCACCGGCAAGACCAATGAAAACGCATTGCAGATTCTCGAATACAGAGAGCGCATTGGAAAGCCCGTCTGGATCCGGCACGTGATGGTGCCGGGCTATACGCTGGACCCCGGGAAGCTCGAGCGGCTCGCGGTCTATCTGGCGCAGTTTACCTGTATTGAAAAGGTGGAGCTGCTCCCGTTTCACAAGATGGGCGAGTTTAAGTGGGAGGAGCTCGGCAGGGAATACCAGCTAGGCGATACGCCCGCGCCGACCCCCGCGCAGGTGAAACAGGCGAAGGACATCTTCAGGAAGCACGGCTTTTCAATGCCGGAATAGAAAGGGCCGGAGGGCCCGTGCCACACGGACGGTTGTTTGTGCGGCGCGGGCCCTCCTCTTTTGGTTCATCGGCACAGCTATGCGGTGCATTCTCACACGGTTGCCCCTATCTTTATTTGCATTTATAGAATATAATGAGGGCAAGGGGCGGAAAGACGCGGCAAGGCCCCGCCGGGGAAGGAG
Source organism: uncultured Oscillospiraceae bacterium (assembly GCA_950097605.1). Lineage (GTDB taxonomy): Bacteria > Bacillota > Clostridia > Oscillospirales > Ruminococcaceae > CATNEU01. The sequence goes on from CATNEU010000243.1 coordinate 2,817, forward strand.
GCGTCCCCTGAAGGAGACGCTTTTGGGCACGCAGTTTACGGGC
>CATNEU010000244.1 GCA_950097605.1 uncultured Oscillospiraceae bacterium
CTTTCCAGCGCCTCCTGGTTTCCCGCAACCGCTTGTTCGATTCGTTGTTTTTCAGAGTCCATTTGGGTCATGTTCGACACCTCCTGTTTATTTAGATTCCCAAAAGGAGGCCGTGTGACAGGTGCGCGAAAATTTATTTTGCTTTTATTCTTTCTCATTAAAGTCTACACCAACCCAACACAAAAAATGGAGCAAGCCTTTCAAAAAAGCTTGCTCCAACGTAGCTGGGCTGGCTGGATTTGAACCAGCGGAATGACGGAGTCAAAGTCCGTTGCCTTACCCCTTGGCGACAGCCCAATATCGGCAAAAAGGTATAAAAAAAGGGTGGATAGTCGGAGTCGAACCGACGACCTCCAGTGCCACAAACTGGCGTTCTAACCAACTGAACTATACCCACCACAATCGCGCGCCTGGAGAGATTCGAACTCCCGACCTACTGCTTAGAAGGCAGTTGCTCTATCCAACTGAGCTACAGGCGCACATTCTATATAGCTTGTACACCCGTCGGGCATACAATATGGAGCGGGTGATGGGAATCGAACCCACACAACCAGCTTGGAAGGCTGGGATTCTACCATTGAACTACACCCGCATAACAGCAACGCATTCTAGTATAGCATACCATGGAACGCCTGTCAACCGGCGCTTGCAAAAACAAAACCGGCAAACTTTCGTTGCTAGGCTATTATACACGAAAGTTTGCCGGTTGTCAATATTATAAAGACAATATTTCTATTTTTTCTGCGGTCTCGTCGCCGGTAATTTTGAGGATGGAAGGCGGCGCGTCCACCTGGTCGACCAGGATGGAAGCAATTTTATCCTCGATCTCCTTGCGGATGACCCGCCGCAGGTCCCGGGCGCCGTGCTTGCCGCCAAACGCCTTGGCCGCGATCACGCGGGTGGCCTTGTCGTCATAGCCGAACTGGATATGCTTCTCGGCCAGCGGCTGCTTCAGCTCGTCGAGCATCAGCCCCGCAATCCTGGCATAGTCCTCCTTCTGCAGCGGTGAGAACACGATGATCTCGTCCACGCGGCTTAAAAATTCGGGCCGCAGGAACTCCGACAGGGCTTTGCGGGCTTTTTCTTTGGCCATATCGCCCTCGGTTTTGCCGAAACCCATCAGCGCTTCCTTGCGCTCCGAGCCGGCGTTGGAGGTCATCACGATCACGGTGTTTTCAAAGTTGACGGTGCGGCCGTGCGCATCGGTGATGCGGCCCTCGTCGAGGATTTGCAGCAGAATGTTCATCACATCCGGATGCGCTTTCTCGATCTCGTCGAACAGGATTACCGAATAGGGCTTGCGGCGGATTTTCTCGGTGAGCTGGCCGGCCTCGTCGTATCCCACATAGCCCGGCGGCGAGCCGATGATCCGGGAAACCGCGTGCTTTTCCATAAACTCCGACATGTCGAGGCGGATCAGCGGGTCGGCCGTGTCGAACAGCTCCCTGGACAACAGCTTGACCAGCTCGGTTTTGCCCACGCCGGTCGGCCCCACAAAGATAAACGACGCGGGACGGCGGCGCGGGCTGATCTGCACGCGCCCTCTGCGGATCGCGGCGCTGACCAGTTGGACGGCCTCGTCCTGCCCGATGATTTTCTTTTTAAGGTTTTCCTCCAGCCCCGCCACCCGGCGCAGCTCGGTCTCCTGGATTTTGGTGGCCGGGATGCCGGTCCAGAGCTCGATGACATAGGCGAGGTCCTCTGCGGTGACTTGAATATCCCGCACCCTGGCCTCCAGCGCTTTGGCCCGCTCCGTCAGCCCGAGAATTTTGGATTTGAGATTGGCAAGCCTTTCATAGTCCACCTTGTCGCCGGACTGCTCCATGGCCTCCTCTTCGCTCTGCAGGCGTTTGAGCTCGACGTTCGCCTTGTCATAGGCAACGAGATCCTTGTTTTTGAGGGCGCTGCAGGCGCAGGCCTCGTCCAGCAGGTCGATGGCCTTGTCGGGCAGGAAGCGGTCGTTGATATAGCGCTCGGACAGCGTGACCGCCAGGCGGATCAGCTCATCCGAAATGTGCACGCGGTGGTGCTTTTCATAGTACTCCTTGATGCCTTTCAGCACCGTGACGGTATCGTCCACCGAAGGCTCCTCGACCGTGACGGGCTGGAACCGGCGCTCGAGCGCCGAATCCTTCTCGATATATTTGCGGTATTCGTTGAAGGTGGTTGCGCCGATCACCTGGATCTCGCCGCGCGAGAGCGCGGGCTTCAGGATGTTCGCGGCGCTCATCGAGCCTTCGGAATCCCCCGTGCCGACCAAATTGTGCACCTCGTCGATAAACAGGATGATGTTGCCCGCAGCCTTCACCTCGTCGATGAGGCCCTTCACACGGCTTTCAAACTGCCCGCGGAATTGGGTGCCCGCCACAAGCGCCGTCAAGTCGAGCAAAAACAGCTCCTTATCCATCAGCTTAAAGGGGACGTCCTTTGCCGCGATCCGAAGCGCGATGCCCTCTGCAATGGCGGTCTTGCCAACGCCGGGCTCGCCGATCAGGCAGGGATTGTTTTTGGTCCTGCGGCTGAGAATCTGAATCACACGGTAAATTTCCCGGTCTCGGCCAATGATCCGGTCCAACTGGCCCTGTTCGGCTTTCCTGGTCAGGTTTTCGCAGTATTGGTCCAGAAATTTGCGCTTTTTCTCCCGTGCCTTTTTGGGAGAGGTTTTTTCGCGCGGCGGTTCCTCCGCGCCCGGCCCGCCGCTTGGCACCGCCGGGAACTGTCCCGCGCCAAAGAGGTTGTTTAAAAACGGAAAGGTCGTCGCGCCTCCGTTTTCATCCGGGTCGCCCTCCTGCGCGATCTCCTGCAGGGACATCAAGTCGTTGTCCATTTG
>CATNEU010000245.1 GCA_950097605.1 uncultured Oscillospiraceae bacterium
TGCAAATCAACCGGCCCGAACTGCGGTTGGAAGGCTGCCTGCGTTACGGGCGCTTCTCTCCGCTGGCCTATGACATCATGGGGCCGTTCTGCGCCGTACCGTTTTTGCAGTGCAGGCACGGCGTGCTGAGCATGCGCCATACCACCCAGGGCTGCGTGCGGCTCGATGGGCGCACCCTCTGTTTTCACGGCGGCACGGGCTATATCGAAAAGGACAGAGGGCGCTCGTTCCCGCAGCGCTATCTCTGGACGCAGAGCAACGGCTTCGGCCGCGAGGATTGCGCTGTGATGGCCTCCGCCGCGACGATTCCCATGCTCGGAACGCAGTTTGACGGCTGCATCTGCGCTGTGCAAGCCGGCGGCCGTGAATACCGGCTTGCCACCTATCTGGGCGCCAAAATCCTGCACAGCGGCCCGGACGGGCTGGTGCTGCGGCAGGGCCAGAATCTGTTTGAGGCCTACCTGAACAAAGGCGCTCCCCAACCGCTCAAAGCCCCGCAGAGCGGCGGCATGTCCCGCACCATTCACGAGAGTGCGGCCTGCTCGATGCGCTACCGCTTCACACATGGCGGACAAACGCTGTTCGATCTGGAAAGCAGCCAGGCCGGCTTTGAATGGGCGGACGGCACAGCACAATAGAAGGGATGGTAACAAATGAGCAAGGAAACAACCTTTACGGTCAATGGGATGACCTGCGCGGCCTGCTCCGCATCGGTGGAGCGGGTGCTTTCCAAAATAGAGGGTGTGGAAAAGGCCTCTGTAAACATTGCCACCAACCAGGCGACTGTTGTCTCGTCGGACGGTGTGGCGCTGCAAACGCTGTTCGACGCGGTGGAAAAGGCCGGGTTTGTGCCGGTTCCTCCGGACAGTGCACCCGCGCAGGACGAACAGCGCGAGCAGACGCGCAACCGCTGGAAGCTAGTGGAAGTTGTGGGCGCGCTTGTGCTGAGCCTCTGCGTGCTGTACATCGGCATGGCAGAGATGTTTTCGTTTAAACTGCCGCTGCCGCAGATCATCTCCCCAATGGCGAACCCCAAAAATTTCGCAGTGGTCCAACTGGTGCTCACGATCCCCGTGCTGCTGGCCGGACGGCATTTTTTCATCGCCGGGTTCCGCAACCTGTTCCGGCTGCACCCCAATATGGATTCGCTTGTCGCCATCGGCACCTCGAGCGCGTTTCTCTATAGCTTGTATGCCATGAAAAAAATCTTTGACGGCAATATGCATGCCGCGCACAGCCTCTATTTCGAATCGGCCTCGGTGATCATCGGGTTTATTCTGCTGGGCAAGCTGCTGGAGGACCGCAGCAAATCGGCTGCCAAGCGCGCCATCAGCAACCTGATTTCGATGATTCCGGGCACCGCCCTTGTGCTGCGCGACGGCGAGGAAACCGAGATCCCCGCGGAGCAAGTGCGCATCGACGACCTGGTGCTCGTCAAGCCCGGCAGCCGCATTCCGGTCGACGCCGTTGTGGCGGAGGGCGAGGCGAGCGTGGACGAATCCATGCTGACCGGCGAAAGCCTGCCGGTGTTTAAAGAGCCGGGCAGCCGCGTGGCGGGCGGCACCGTCTGCAAGGACGGGCTTCTGCGGGTGCGCGCGACCGGCGTCGGCTCGGATACCGCGATTGCCCAGGTGGTGCGGCTGGTCACCGAAGCGCAGAACCGAAAAGCGCCCGCCGCAAAGCTCGCCGACAAGGTTTCGGGCATCTTTGTACCGGCGGTCGTCGCAGTCGCAGTATTGGCCACCCTGCTCTGGGCGCTTGCAGGCCAGAACATGGATTTCCTTGTTACGGTGTTCGTATCGGTGCTGGTGGTTGCCTGCCCCTGCGCACTGGGCCTTGCCACGCCGATTGCCGTAATTGCGGGAAGCGGCCGCGGCGCCAATCTCGGCATCCTCTTCCGCGGCGGCGACGTGATCGAGTCGGCCTCCAAGGTCGAAACCGTGCTGTTTGATAAAACCGGCACCATCACGCAGGGCAAACTCCGCGTGAGTGATATCGTCAACACCAGCATCGGATACGACGACCGGTTTCTGGTGCAGACCGTCGCCAGCGCCGAAACCGGGTCGGAGCATCCGATTGCGCAGGCCGTCGTTGCCTATGCAAACGAGCTGGGCTGCGACCTGCACGAGCCGCAAAACGTCCGGGCGGTCGCGGGCAAAGGCGTGGTGGCAACCGTCAACGGCCGCCTTGTGCGGGCCGGTACGCTGCGGCTGTTCGAGGCCGAGGGGATTTCGCTCGAAGGGCAGGAGGTCCCCGAAGTCCCGCCCGGCTGCACCGCCATCTATGTGATGATTGGGGATACTTTTTGCGGCCTGATTGCGCTGTCCGACACACTGCGCCCCGAAGCGCCCCAGACGGTTTCCCTGCTGGAAAAGGCCGGCATCGGCACGGCGATGATCACGGGAGACAACGCGTCCGCGGCGCAGAAAATCGCGGCGGAAGCCGGCATCCGGCGGTTTAAGGCGCAGGTGCTGCCGCAGGATAAGTCAAGCGAGGTATCCGCGCTCAAGCAACAGGGACACAGTGTGGCGATGGTCGGAGACGGCATCAACGACGCCCCCGCCCTCTCTGAAGCGGACGTGGGCTTCGCGGTCTACGGCGGTACCGACGTGGCCTCCGAATCCGCGGGGATTATCCTGATGAAGGACGACCTGCGCGATGTATACAGCGCGCTGATGCTCTCCCGCGCCACTATGCGGGTGATCCGGCAAAACCTCTTCTGGGCGTTTGGATACAACACGGTCGGCATCCCCATTGCCGCAGGGCTGCTC
>CATNEU010000246.1 GCA_950097605.1 uncultured Oscillospiraceae bacterium
TTCGACAACTACCGCATCATCGACAAAACAATCTTCCGCATCACCCGCAATGCCGACATCAACCCGGATGAGGCGCTTTACGACGAGGAGATCGACTTCCGCGACGCCATGAAGGATATGATCAAACGCCGCCGCAAACTCGCCGCGGTGCGGCTGGAGCTGTTTAGCTCGATCAACGTCAACCTCATGCACTATCTGTGCAGCATGCTCGAGCTGCGGGAGGAACAGACGTTTATCACGGGCGCGCCGCTGGATCTGTCGTTTGCGTTCGCGCTCGAGGAGAAGCTGCGCCGCATGAAGCGCGACGCGCTGTTTTATGAGGAGCGCGTGCCGCAGCCCTCGCCGTTTATAGATCCTGCCGAGCCGGTAATGCGGCAGATCCTGCGCGGCGATTTATTCCTCTCCTATCCGTATGAGAGCATCGCGCCGTTCATCCGGCTGCTCGAAGAGGCCGCATCCGCGCCCGAGGTTGCCTCGGTAAAGATCACGCTATACCGCGTTGCGAAGAACTCACAGATCGTCAACGCGCTGATCAAGGCCGCCGAAAACGGCAAAGACGTGCTGGTTGTGGTCGAGCTGCGCGCCCGGTTCGACGAGGAGAACAACATCGGGTGGTCGAAACGGCTGGAGGACGCGGGCTGTACTGTGATTTATGGGCTGGACGGATACAAGGTGCACTCCAAGCTGCTGCTGATTACGATTAAAAACCGCAACCACATTTCGTATATCACGCAGGTCGGTACCGGCAACTACAACGAAAAGACCTCGAGACTCTATACAGATTTTTCGCTGATGACGGCGAACAAGCAGATCGGGTTGGACGCTTCGGTGGTGTTCAACGGCCTGTCGCTGGGCTCGACCGTGGAGTCCGCCAGCGTGCTCATGGTGGCGCCCAAGTGCCTGCGCGCCAACATCGTGGAATACATCGACAAGGAGATTGCGTTCGCTGAACAGGGGCAGGAGGCCCGGCTGTTTATCAAGATGAATTCGCTCAGTGATAAAACGCTGATCGACAAGCTGATCGAAGCGTCGCACGCGGGCGTGAAAATCACACTGATCGTGCGGGGAATCTGCTGCCTGCGCAGCGGCGTGCCGGGCTATACCGACAACATCACGGTCAAAAGCATTGTGGGACGGTATCTCGAGCACGCGCGCGTCTATGTCTTCGGCATTGGTGAACGGCAGGCGGTATACATATCGTCGGCCGATTTTATGACCCGCAACACCGAGCGGCGCGTGGAGGTGGCGGCCCCGATTTACGATGCGCAGATCCAGAAACGGATTTTGGATATCCTGTATTTGCAGGACAGTGATACAGTCAAAGCGCGGCTGCAAATGCCCGACGGGAGCTATGAACGTCCGGCGTCCGCACCGGACGCACCTCGCATCAACAGCCAGGATGTACAGCTCGAAAGCGCCTATGAGCAAGCCCAAAAACCGCGGTATGAAACCGGCGAACCGCATATGCATGCAAAGCTGCAAAACGGCCGGTTTGCGAGCCGCCTGCGTTCACTGTTTGGAAAGCGGGGCGAATAGGGCCGTGCGATGCGGCCAGACATGCAAAGAGACGGTACCGGAAAAGGCTGCCGGAAGCGAACCCGGCGGCCCTTTCTGTAAGCCGGACGGGAGGAACACAGACGATGTATACGATAATGATTGTGGAAGACGACGCCGGTATCCGGGAAGAGCTGGGGGTTCTGCTCCGGAAAAACGGCTACCGCTGCGAGCTGGTGCGGGAGTTTTCGAGCACGGTGTACCAAATTTTAAAGGCAAAGCCCCACCTAGTGCTGCTCGACCTGCAACTGCCGTTTTGCGATGGATATACAGTTTGCAGGGAGCTGCGCCGGCAGTCGGACGTGCCGGTGATCGTGGTGACCAGCCGCGACAGCGAGCTCGACGAGCTTATGAGCATGAACCTCGGCGCCGACGATTTTGTGACCAAGCCCTACAATACCCAGATTCTGCTGGCGCGCATTGCGTCGGTGCTCTCCCGGGCATGGCGCGCGGACAGCGCCGCCAAGCTGGCCCATCATGGGCTGACGCTGGATATCGCCGCTTCTACCGCGACAGCGGCGGGCCAGACCGTGGAGCTGACCAAAAATGAGCTGCGCATCCTGCAGCTTTTAATGCAGGGTGCGGGACGCATCCACACGCGCAGCGAAATTATGGAGCACCTTTGGCAGTCGGACGCGTTCATTGACGACAACACCCTGACCGTCAATATCAACCGCCTGCGCAAAAAGCTGGAGAGCATCGGTGTAACCGGTTATCTGGTCACCAAGAGAGGGCAGGGGTATCTGGTATGACGGTTTGGGGCTTTTTAAAGGAAAAATGGGTCTATCTGGCGCTGACGGCGGCTTCGGCAGCCATGGTGCTGCTGATTTTATCCGCACTGTCCTCTGGGGCCGGGCTGCTGGTGTTTACCGCCATGCTGCTTGCGGCGCCTGTGTTGACCGGGCTGTGTTTTGAGTATCTCAAAAAGAAACGGTTTTACGGCAGGCTGCTCGAGAAACTCGACAACCTGGACAAAGAATACCTGGTGGGAGAACTTCTGGAGGAGCCGGATTTCGAGGAGGGCGAAATCCTCTGCGAGGTACTGCGGCGCGCCGGCAAGTCGATGAACGACGAGATTGCCCGCTACCGCGCCCTCTCCATCGACTACCGGGAATATATCGACACTTGGGTGCACGAGGTCAAAACGCCGATTGCAAGCGGCAGGCTGCTTGCGGAGAACAACCCGAACGAGGTTTCGCGGGGATTTGTGGCGGA
>CATNEU010000247.1 GCA_950097605.1 uncultured Oscillospiraceae bacterium
ACCAACCTGTTTATCCGCCTCCCGTTTATATTGGAATCGGCGGTCATGGGATTGGTGGCTGCGGCGCTGTCGTTTGTGACGGTCCATGTGGTCTATGCAAAAGTGCTGGACTGGCTGACCGGCAACACAACCGACTTTGTATACGGCGCAACCCAGAGCATGATCCCGTTTGGCGCAATCAGCTTGTGGCTTGCCATCTGCTTTCTGATCATCGGCGTTGTGATGGGAACGGTTGGCTGCGTGCTCTCGGTGCGCAAACACCTGAAGGTTTAGCGACCCGCTGCAAAAGAATTGGTCTATTCACCGTGCAAGCGGCGGAGCGAGAGAAAAATCCGCCGCGGTAGCGGTACTGATAGAGCAGAAAAAGGTTTAGCAAGACGAGAGATTTCAAAACAAAAAGGGGTATGATGGCGATGGTTTTTAAAAAAATGGTGGTGAAACTCTGTGCGCTGACCATGGCGGCTGTGATGATGGCGAGCACCAGTGGATACTGCCTGCAGGCCTTTGCAAATTCCAGGCTCGACGATATGCAGGCGCAGTATGCACAGCTCGAGAAACAGAAAAACCAGATGGAAGAGGCGCTGAAGGATACGCGCGGCAAAAAAGAGGACGAGGTTGCCTACCAAAAACAGCTCTTGGAACAAATAGAGGTGATCAGGGGCCAGCTCGACCTGCTGAATGGACAGATTGCAGATCTGACCGACAAAATTGCCGCGTCCGAACAGGACATTGCAAATAAAGAAGCGGAAATCGACCGTACATATGACCTGTTTGGCGAGAGAATGCGCACAATGTATATGGCGGGCGACACCTCGATGCTCGAGGTGCTCCTGAGTTCTTCAAGCGTATCCGACTTTTTGGCCCGTACCGAGACCATCAAGCGTGTTGCCGAGCATGACCAGCAGCTAATCGACCAGCTCAAACAGCAGAAGGACGAGCTGCAGGCCGCCAAGGAGAAGCTCGCGGACGAGCTTTCCAAACGGGAAGAGACCAAAAAGCAGGCCGAAACCAAAAAGGCCGAGCTGGACAAAAAGGTCTCGGAGTCCGACGAGGAGATCATCCTGCTGGACAAGCTTGCAAAGCAGTATGGCGAGCAGAGCGAAGGGTATTCCGCCCAGATGGAGCAAATGCAGCAGAGCATAGACGATATGTTTGCGCAGATTGAAAAAGAACGCATCGAGCGGGAAAAGAAAGAGAAAGAAGAGCAGGAGCAGCAAAATCAGAACACAAACCAGGGCGGCGGTACCAACACCAAGCCGCCGGCGCCTGTCGATCCGCCGGATACCGGCAACGGGGAGGTCAGCACAAGGGGCTATCTTTGGCCGGTTGCCGGGTATCAGCACATCTCCTGTTATTATGGATGGAGAACCCTGTTCGGTAAGCCGGACTTCCACTCCGGCATTGATATTTCGGGCGCCAACATCTATGGGCAGCCGGTACTTGCCGCCCGTTCCGGTACCGTTGTGCGCGTCAACCGGGACCCGAATAATTCCACAGGATATGGGCTGCATGTGATTCTGGACCACGGAGACGGCTATTCCACACTGTATGCGCATGGCAGCCAGGTCCTCGTGAACGTGGGGGACCATGTGCAGCAGGGACAGACGATTATGAAGGTGGGGTCCACAGGTATGTCCACCGGTCCGCACCTGCATATCGAAGTGCGGTATATGGGGCAGCATACCGACCCGCTGCCATATTTAAAATAAGTTTTAAATTTGCCGGGTGGATTTTCACATTTTGCGGGTATCCTGGTATGCAACGCATGAACCGGCGAACACAGGGGCGCAGATGCACCACACCGGTGAAATCCGCTTAAAGACCGTACAGTGGGCGGCGGAAGCCGCTTTGAAAACGGCGTTTGTTTTGAAGTTCGGCGGGGAGGACATAAATTTCCGTTTGTGAAGCAAAATAGTTGAAAAGGCACCAATGGACCGTACCGGTCCATTGGTTGCTCTTTGTATTGTGCTTTTTTGCGTCCTGCCGGCAGAACATCGCGTTGCGGGTATCGCGGGTGCAGAAAAACGGCTGTCCGTGTGGGACGGGCAGGCGCCCTGTGGCCGCAAATGTTTATAACCCCCCGGCAACGGGAAACAGCGGATGATTCCGCGGCCGTTGGGCTATCGGAGAGATAAGGAGCTTGCATATGAATAAAAAAATATCGCTCGGCGCAGCCGTGACGTTTATGGCGATCACCGCTGCAATTGCCGTCACGCTGACCATGTTTTTCTCGTTTAACACCTTCAATCAGAAAATCGGCAACATCAAGGACCGCGAGGCAATGTACAGCAAGATTGCGGATATCGACGCCTTTGTGCGGCAGAACTATATAGGCGAGATCGACCAGAAAGAGCTTGTGGACATGATGGCCAAGGGCTATGTGCAGGGACTGGGCGACAAATACGGCGCGTATCTGACCGATGAGGAATACAAAGAGCTGAGCGAGTCCTATGAGGGCAAGATGGTGGGCGTGGGCATAGAGATCACGCAGGACGTCAGCGGCTATATGCGCATTATCAGCGTCTACGACGGTTCTCCGGCTGCGGCTGCGGGTCTGGCAAAGGGAGACCTTATCACCAAAATCGGCGACGTGGATGTGGTCGCAAGCGGATACGATGCGGCCAAGGAGGAAATCCGCGGCGAAGCGGGCACGACGCTCACGCTGACGTACCGCCGTGAAAACGTGGACCAGTCGATTGACTTGGTGCGACGCAAGATGGATATTCCAACCATCGACTACCGGTTGATCGGCACCAACGGCTT
>CATNEU010000248.1 GCA_950097605.1 uncultured Oscillospiraceae bacterium
CACCGCGCTGCGGTTGATCTTCGCGGTGACGCCGTCCGGCAGCGAGCGCGGGATATTCTCATAGAAGCCGCCGCCCGTGATGTGCGAAATGCTCTTGACTTTGACCTTTTGGATCAGCTCCAGAATGGATTTCACATAGATCTTGGTCGGCGTCAGCAGCGTTTCTCCGAGAGGCGCGCCAAGCTCGCCGGCATAGCCGTTTAAGTCCTTGTTTTCCACATCGAACACCTTGCGGACCAGGGAAAAGCCATTGGAGTGCACGCCGGAGGAGGAAATGCCGATCAGCACATCTCCCGCTTTGAGTGCGGATGGGTCGATGATCTTGTCCCTGTCCACCACGCCGACCGTGAAACCCGCGAGGTCATACTCGTCCTCGGGATAAAAGCCCGGCATCTCGGCCGTCTCGCCGCCGACCAGTGCGCAGCCCGACTGCACGCAGCCGTCCGCAACGCCCGAAACGATCTGTGCAACCTTCTCCGGATAGTTTTTGCCCACTGCGATATAGTCTAAGAAAAACAGCGGCTTCGCGCCGCAGCAGATCACGTCGTTGACGCACATTGCAACGCAATCGACGCCCACGGTGTCGTGCTTATCCAGCAAAAACGCAAGCTTGAGTTTGGTGCCGACGCCGTCGGTGCCCGATACCAAAACGGGCTTTGCAATGCCGGTCAGGTCGAGTGCAAACAGGCCGCCGAAGCCGCCGATCCCCGAAACCACGCCCGCGGTCATCGTGCGTGCAACATGCGCCTTCATCAGCTCGACCGCCTTATATCCGGCGGTCACGTCCACGCCCGCCTGCTTGTAGCTTTCACTAAAACTCTTCATATCAAAAGCTTCCTCCATTTACTGTCCTTCCGCATCCGCAAAGGGCTTTCTGCCGCCCAAAAACCAAAACAAATGTCTCTCCGCCGCATGGCGGCGGAAAGCCATCTGCCGGTTAAAACGCTATTCTATTTGCGGATCTTGGTCTCAAATTTATCCTTCGGCACTTCCTTGGGAGGATCCACCGGGTAGTCGCCCGTAAAACAGCCCACGCAGAAGTTGCAATTTGCGCCCTCGGCAATCTTTTTCACGCTTTCAACGCTCAGATAGCCCAGCGAATCAACGCCGATTTCCTTTTTGATTTCCTCTTCCGACATTCTGCAGGCAATGAGTTTGTCCTTGCTGTCGATATCGGTTCCAAAATAGCACGGGTTGATAAACGGCGGCGAGGAAATGCGCATGTGCACCTCGGTTGCACCGGCCTCCCGCAGCAGTCGGACAATCCGCGCGCTGGTCGTGCCGCGCACGATCGAGTCGTCGATCAGCACCACGCGTTTGCCCGCTACAGTCGCGGACAGCGCGTTGAGCTTGATGCGCACGGCGTTCTCCCGCTCGCCCTGCGTCGGCTGGATAAACGTCCGGCCCACATAGCGGTTTTTGATAAACCCAACGCCGTAGGGAATGCCGGACTGTTTGGCGAAGCCGAGCGCCGCATCCAGCCCCGAATCCGGCACACCGATGACAACGTCGGCCTGCACGGGATGCTCGAGCGCCAGATAGGCGCCCGCGCGCTGGCGCGCCACGTGCACGCTCGCGCCCTCTATAACCGAGTCGGGACGCGCGAAATACACAAACTCAAAGACGCACATATGTCCTTTGTCCTTGCAGTGGGTGTCGATGCTGCGCACGCCTTTTTCATCCACCACCACAATCTCGCCCGGACGGACATCCCGCACAAACGCCGCGCCGATGCTGTCGAGCGCGCAGCTCTCGGAGGCAAAGACAATGCTTTCGCCCTTCTTGCCCATGCAGAGCGGGCGGAAGCCCTCGGGGTCGCGCACGGCAATCAGCTTGCTCGGGGACATGATGACCAGGGAATACGCGCCCTTGAGCTCATACATCGCCTGCTCGATGGCCTGCTCGATGCTCTTGGTTTGCAGCCGCTGCTCGGTGATCGAGTAGGCAATGACCTCCGAATCGTTGGTGGTGTGGAAGATGCCGCCGTCGAGCTCGATGCGCTCGCGCAGCTCAAATGCGTTGGTGAGGTTGCCGTTGTGCGCAAGGGCCATGGTCCCCTTGATATGGCGGACCACAAGCGGCTGCGCATTGCTGCGGTTGGTGTTGCCGGTGGTTCCATAGCGCACATGTCCAATCGCCATTTGGCCCTGCCCGAGCTTTTCGAGCACCTCGGGCGTGAACACCTCAGGCACCAGGCCGAGATCCCTGTGCTTGGTGATGACGCCGCCGTCGTTGACGGCAATGCCGCAGCTCTCCTGCCCTCTGTGCTGCAGCGCATAGAGCGCGTAGTAGGCGCTGGAGGAAACGTCCATGCCGTCTTTGCTGTATATGCCAAATACGCCGCATTCTTCTTTTAGTTTATCGAACACTTTTGTACTCTCCATTCTATATCCAAATCACAGCCCCTCCGGCGTCTATCCGCCGGGGACCGGCTATGAGGCGCTGCGGCTATTCGCCGAGCAATCTCTTCATGATCTCCTGATACGCGTCTTCCACGCCGCCCATATCCCGGCGGAAGCGGTCCTTGTCCAGCTTTTCGCCGGTGGTGCTGTCCCAGAAGCGGCAGGTGTCCGGCGAAATCTCGTCCGCGAGGATCACAGTGCCGTCGCTGGTGCGGCCAAACTCAATTTTAAAGTCAATCAGCTCGATGTTCAGGTCCTTCAGGTACTCGGAAAGCACTTCGTTCACTTTAAAGGAGTACTGTGCAATCAGGTCGAGCTCCTCTTTGGTGGCAAGCCCCAGCGCATAAATGTGGTATTCGT
>CATNEU010000249.1 GCA_950097605.1 uncultured Oscillospiraceae bacterium
GTTAAGAAGGACTAGCCCTTCAACAATCCCCCGTCGCGGCCCGAGCAACAAGCTATAAGATAAATGCATCAAAAAGCTATAAAAAAGAACTGAAAAGAATATTCCCGCCAAGGCAAACACATCAAAAAAATAAAAGGGGCATTGCCCCTTTTATTTCTTGTTGCGTTTGCCGCGGCTTTCGCGGAACATGCGCACATATATGGGAATATACAACACAAAGGAAAGAGCCAGGAAAAAGCCCGTAACCGCCAAAACGCCGTTTACAACAGCCGCCGGAATCTCCGGCAGCGCAATCAACAGCAGCATCACCACATAAAACACTGCCGTGGACACCTTGCCGAACCACATCGCGCCATCGAGCTTGCGGCCCCGTCGCAGAAGAACCAGCCCGCACACGCCCATGAACAGCTCCTTGACCACCAGCAGCACCACAAGAAAGACAACGCCCGGAAACCGAAGCATCAGACAAAACACAACCGCGGCCTGGGTCAGTTTGTCGGCAATCGGGTCGAGCGCCTTGCCAAGCTCGGTAATCATGTTGCAGCGCCGCGCAATCTGCCCGTCAAACAGGTCTGTAAGCCCTGAAAACAGAACGACGCCCGCAGCCAGATAGTAGTCCGCCGGCGTATCCGCGCCGACGTACAACACGATAAAAACGGGAATCAGCAGCAGCCGGATATAGCTTAAAATGTTGGGGATGCTGAAAATTTCTTTTGCCTTCAGCTTCATGCATTCTCATTCCTTCTCATAAATTCCATACAGCCGCTTGTTTCAAAACAAATAGCCCAAAGGCTCTGCCTTTGGCCGCGCATCCGCGCGGGCTGCGCCCTGCGCAGCGGCTATTTTTTATTACAGCAGCGGCGCGAACACCCGCAAGATCGACCGGCCCAGCCTGCGATACCAACGCACCGACCTGCAATCGCCCAGCGTGATCTCCTGGCACTCGGACAGATGCTCCAAAAAGTTCTGCTTGACCGCGAGGACACTGCTGCTGCGGTACATCCAAACGCCGCACTCGAAGTGCAGATACAGGCTGCGATAATCCAAATTCACGGTGCCGACCGTTCCATAGTCGTCATCCACGGCAAACGTCTTCGCATGAATAAAGCCCGGGGTGTATTCATAGATGCGCACGCCGCTCTCCAGCAGCACCTCATAATAGGCGCGTGTGACCGCATGCACAAACTTTTTATCCGCTATATGCGGCGTAACAATGCGCACATCCACGCCGCCCTTTGCCGCATTGCACAGCGCTGTCACCATTTCGTTGTCGATGATCAGATAAGGGGTATTGATATAGATATACTGTTTGGCTCTGTTGATCAGGTTTAAATACACCGTCTCTCCGACCGGCTCGTCGTCGAGCGGGTTGTCGGCATAGGGCTGGATATAGCCGTCCGTCGCCTCCCGCTTTGTTTGATATACCTGCGGGCGGTATTGCTCAAAGTCGTCCTCCGAACCGCGCAGATACCCCCACATGGTCAGAAACATCACGGTCAGGCTCCAAACGGCCTCTCCCTTCAGCAGAATCGCCGCATCCCGCCAGCGCCCGTGCTTTTCATAGGCGTTGATATACTCATCCGCTAGGTTGATGCCACCCGTGATGCCCGTGTGTCCGTCGATCACCGCAATTTTGCGGTGGTCCCGGTTGTTGAGCTTGGTGGTCAGAATGGGTATAAACGGGTTGAACACACAGGTTTGAATCCCCAGTTTTTCGAGCTTTTTATCATAGCCGTAAGGCAGCGTCATAATGCAGCCCATATCATCGTAAATCAGCCGGACATCCACGCCCTGCCCCACCTTTTGCACCAATATATCCAGGATGCTGTTCCACATCTCTCCCTCCTGGATGATGAAATACTCCAGGAAAATATAGTGTTCCGCTTTTAAAAGCTCCCGTTTGAGCACTTCAAACTTGCGTTCGCCCGAGGGCAGATATTCGGTCATGGTGTTTTGATAGGGCGGGCAGTAGGCATACCGTTCGATATAGCGCGACTGAATGCCCGCGCTGCGGCTTAGCTGCAAAATGTCCTCCCGCACGGGGTGCTTCGGCACAAGCGCCTCCGCCATATGCCGGTCCATATCGCGCATTTTTTTCTTTGTGCGTCCACTCAGCCGGTTTCCACCGAACATTACATAAAACAGCCCGCCGAAAATTGGGAACAGCAGGATGGGTATAATCCATGCAATCTTGTAGCCCGGGTTGCTGCGGTCGTTGACAATCCAGAGCACAACGCCGATGCTCAACAGCATGCACACCCCATAAAAATAGACAAACCGGTCGTTAAACCGCCAGATCACCAATATCAAAACCGCCGCCTGCACCAACAGCGCCGCGCCAACCAAAACCATCCTGTGCAGCAGCAGTTTCAAAAACTTCTTCATGCCTGTTTCACTTTTCCTTTTTCATGCGTCCGTGACGCAGTATTCTGTCGTTACCTTCTGATGAAACGAGTGGTGAGGAGCCCTTTGACAATCGCCAGCAAGCCTTCCAGAATAAACGCCGTGCCAATCAGGATGCCAAGCGCGACCACCGCCGCGAACGGTTCGATAAACGAAAGCAATCCAAACAATGCCAGAACAACGCCAAACACCGTGAACCAGCCCCAGCCGCGCACGCCAAACCGGCAGAGCTCGAAGGAGTGGACAATTTTGGAGATGCCCGAAAACAGCACCCACATGCCAAAAATAAAAGGCAGCGCCGCCGACAGAATCCAGTTGTGGAACAAAAGCAAAAGCGAGAGCAGGA